>DATJUL010000387.1:0-4710 GCA_035502295.1 Allostellaceae bacterium
GCCGGAAGGCACCGAGATGGTCATGCCGGGCGACAACGTGACGATGGAAGTGGAGCTGCTGGTGCCGATCGCGATGGACGAGGGGTTGCGCTTTGCGATCCGCGAGGGCGGCCGCACCGTCGGCGCCGGCGTCGTCGCCAAAATCCTGAAGTAAGCCGGCAGCGGTCCCGCAGGGGAGAATAGAAGAAGATGGACGGCCAAAACATTCGCATTCGCCTGCGGGCTTACGATCACCGCGTGCTCGACCAATCGACGAGCGAGATCGTCAACACCGCGAAGCGCACCGGCGCGCGCGTGCGCGGTCCCATTCCGCTGCCGACGCGGATCGAGAAATACACCGTGCTGCGCTCGCCGCATGTCGACAAGAAATCGCGTGAGCAGTTTGAGATCCGCACCCACAAGCGCGTCCTCGATATCGTCGATCCGACGCCGCAGACCGTCGATGCCTTGATGAAGCTCGACCTGGCGGCCGGCGTCGATGTCGAGATCAAGCTGTAGAGGCGTCTGATGCTCAGAGGTGACATCGCCCCTCACCCTGGCCCTCTCCCCGTGAACGGGGAGAGGGGATGCCGCGGCAAGTCGGGACGCCATTCTCCCTCTCCCCGCAAGCGGGGAGAGGGCCGGGGTGAGGGGGACGCCGCATGCGCACGGGGCTGATCGCGCGGAAGCTCGGCATGACGCGGGTGTTCACCGAGGAGGGGAACCACGTGCCGGTGACCGTGCTGCGCATCGACAATTGCCAGGTCGTGGCGCAGCGCACCACGGAAAGCGACGGCTACACCGCCTTGCAGCTCGGCGTCGGGCGCGCCAAGGTCAAGAACGTCACCAAGCCGAACCGCGGCCATTTCGCCAAGGCGAAGGTCGAGCCGAAGGCCAAGCTCGCCGAGTTTCGCGTGTCGGCGGACGCGCTGGTGCCGGTTGGCGCGGAGATCACGGCGGCGCATTTCGTCGCGGGGCAATTCGTCGATGTGACCGGCACGAGCATCGGCAAGGGCTTTGCCGGCGGCATGAAGCGGCACAATTTCCACGGCCTCAGAGCCTCGCACGGCGTCTCGATATCGCACCGCAGCCTGGGCTCGACCGGGCAGCGCCAGGATCCCGGCAAGACCTTCAAGAACAAGAAGATGGCCGGGCATCTCGGGGCCGAGCGGGTGACGACGCAGAGCCTCGCCGTGGTCGCCGCCGACGCCGAACGCGGCCTCCTCTTGATCAAGGGGTCGGTGCCGGGAGCCGATAACGGCTGGGTCCTCGTGAAGGACGCGGTCAAACGCAAAGCGCCCGACGGGTTGCCGTTCCCGGCGGCACTGCGCGAGGCCGGGGCGGCGGCGGCCGAGGCAGCTTCGGGCGAGGAGGCGCAGCCATGAAGCTCGTGGTGCGCAATCTCGACAACGAGGAGGTCGGCGACATCGATCTCGCCGACGCGGTGTTCGGGCTGCCGGTGCGGCGCGACATCCTGGCCCGCGTCGTCAACTGGCAGCTCGCCAAGCGCCGCGCCGGCACCCATAAGGCAAAGGGCATCAGCGACATCAGCGGCACGACCAAAAAGCCCTACAAGCAGAAGGGCACCGGCCGCGCCCGCCAGGGCAGCCTGCGCTCGCCGCAGTTCCGCGGCGGCGCCGTCATCTTCGGCCCGGTCGTGCGCAGCCACGAATTCGATCTGCAGAAAAAGGTGCGGCGCCTCGGGCTGAAGACCGCGCTGTCGGCAAAGCAGGCCGAGGGCAAGCTCGTCGTGCTCGACGCCGCCCGCGCCGACGAGCCGAAAACCAAGGCGCTGCGGGCCCGGCTCGACGCGTTCGGCTGGGGCTCGGTGCTGATCATCGACGGCAGCGAACTCGACGCGAATTTCGCCCGTGCCGCGCGCAACCTGCCCAAGGTCGATGTGCTGCCGCAGCAGGGCGCCAACGTCTACGACATCCTGCGGCGCGACACGCTGGTGCTGACCCGCGCCGCCGTCGAGCGCCTCGAGGCGCGCCTCAAATGAGCCGGTTTCGCGTCATCCCGCGCGCCGAAGTGCGCCTCACCCGCGAACAGATGTACGATCTCATCCGCGCGCCGGTCATCACCGAAAAGGCGACCGCCGTCTCCGAGCACAACCAGGTCATCTTCCGCGTCCGGCTCAACGCCGACAAGCGCCAGATCAAGGCGGCGGTCGAGGGGCTGTTCCAGGTCAAGGTCGATGCCGTCAACACGATCCGCGTGCAGGGCAAGACCAAGCGGACGCGCGGCCGCGTCGGGCGCCGCTCGGACTACAAGAAGGCGATCGTGACCTTGGCCGAAGGCTCGCGCATCGACGTGACGACGGGGATTTGAGCGATGGCAAACAGGTGCGTCATTGCGAGCGAAGCGAAGCAATCCCGAGAAGCCGGACGGGATTGCGTCGTCGCTGCGCTCCTCGCAATGACGGCTCGCGAGGGTTATTGAGCGATGGCGCTGAAAACCTTCAATCCGACGACGCCGTCGCAGCGCCACCTCGTCATCGTCGATCGCGGCGAACTGTGGAAGGGCAAGCCGGTCAAGGCGCTGACCGAGGGCCTCAAGCAGAAGGGCGGGCGCAACAACAACGGCCGCACGACGATGCGCTGGCGCGGCGGCGGCCACAAGCGGCGCTACCGCATCGTCGATTTCAAGCGCAAGAAGGACGACGCGCCGGCGAGCGTCGAGCGGCTGGAATACGACCCCAACCGCACCGCCTTCATCGCGCTGATCAAGTATCCCGACGGCGAACTGTCGTACATCCTGGCGCCGCAGCGCCTGCGGCCGGGCGACCAGGTGGTCTCCGGCGAGCGGGTCGATGTGAAGCCGGGCAACGCGATGCCCTTGCGCAACATGCCGCTCGGCACGATCGTCCACAATGTCGAGATGAAGCCCGGCAAGGGCGGCCAAATCGCCCGCTCGGCCGGCACCTATGTGCAGCTCGTCGGCCGCGAGCAGGGCTATGCGCTGTTGCGCATGACCTCGGGCGAGATGCGCATGGTGCGCGCCGAATGCCGCGCGACGATCGGCGCCGTCTCCAACCCCGACCACCAGAACATCGTGATCGGCAAGGCCGGGCGCAACCGCTGGCTCGGCCGACGCCCCTCGGTGCGCGGCGTCGCGATGAACCCGATCGACCATCCGCACGGCGGCGGCGAGGGCAAATCATCCGGCGGGCGCCACCCGGTGACGCCGTGGGGCAAGCCGACCAAGGGCAAGAAGACCCGCAACAACAAGGCGACGGACCGGATGATCATCCGCCGCCGCCAGCAGACACGTTAGCTTACCGATGAAACCGCAATCCCGTCATTGCGAGCGCAGCGAAGCAATCCGGATCAGGATCGGGATTGCTTCGGCGCTGCGCGCCTCGCAATGACACCGGCTTAGGACGGAGAGAGGGCGTGCCACGCGCGGTATGGAAAGGCCCGTTTGTCGACGGCTATCTGCTGCAGAAAGCGGAGAAGACGCGCAACTCCGGTCGCAACGAGGTGATCCGCACCTGGTCGCGCCGGTCGACGATCTTCCCGCAATTCGTCGGGCTGACGTTCGGCGTCTACAACGGCCACAAATTCATTCCGGTCCTGGTGACCGAGAACATGATCGGCCACAAATTCGGCGAGTTCGCGCCGACCCGCACGTTCTACGGCCACGCCGGCGACAAGCGCGCCCGGCGGACCTGAGGAGAACCCGAATGGGCAAGCAAGCGGCGCCGCGCCGCCTCGCCGACGACGAAGCCTCGGCCTTTCAGCGCGCGCTGCGCACCAGCCCGCGCAAACTGAACCTCGTCGCGCAGGTGATCCGCGGCAAGCCTGCCCAGGCCGCGCTCGCCGAGCTGACCTTCTCCAAGCGCCGCATCGCGCATGACGTGAAGAAAGTGCTGCAAGCCGCGATCGCCAACGCCGAGAACAACCACCAGCTCGATGTCGATCGCCTCTACGTCAAGGAGGCGACGGTCGGCCGCGCCATGATCATCAAGCGTTTCCATACCCGCGGCCGCGGCCGCTCGGCGCGGGTCGAGAAGCATTTCGCGCACCTCACCGTCGTCGTGCGCGAACGCCCCGAGGAGGCAGCCGCCTGATGGGCCAGAAAGTCAATCCGATCGGGCTGCGGCTCGGCGTCAACCGGACCTGGGATTCGCGCTGGTTTTCCGGGAAGGAATACGGCAACCAGCTGCTCGACGACTTGAATTTGCGCAAGTTTCTGGCGCAGCGGCTCGGCCAGGCGGCGGTATCGCGCGTGCTGATCGAGCGGGCCGCCAAAAAGACGCGCATCACGCTGCATTCCGCCCGACCCGGCGTCATCATCGGCAAAAAGGGCGCCGACATCGACAAATTGCGCACCGACATCGCCAAGGTCACGAAAAGCGAAGTCAGCCTCAACATCGTCGAAATCCGCAAGCCGGAGATCGAGGCCAAGCTGATCGCCGAGGGCATTGCGCAGCAATTGGAGCGCCGCGTCGCGTTCCGCCGGGCGATGAAGCGGGCGGTGCAGTCGGCGATGCGGTTTGGCGCCCAGGGCATCCGCATCAACTGCTCGGGCCGCCTGGGCGGCGCCGAGATCGCCCGCATGGAGTGGTATCGCGAGGGCCGCGTGCCGCTCCACACGCTGCGCGCCGATGTCGATTACGGCTGCGGCACGGCGAAGACGACCTACGGCACCTGCGGCGTCAAGGTGTGGGTGTTCAAGGGTGAGATTCTGGCGCACGACCCGATGGCGCAGGACAAGCGCTTGAGCGAA
>DATJUL010000388.1:0-6000 GCA_035502295.1 Allostellaceae bacterium
CATTGGCGAAAACATGCGTCTTGTAGCCGAGGCGCGCCGCCGCCATCGCCGTCATGCGGCCGAGCTGGCCGCCGCCGAGAATGCCGATCGTGCTGCCGGGCGGCAGCATCAGGCGCCGTCCGGCCGCTCGCCGACGGCGTCAGTCTGCGCCTGCCGCCAGCGCGCCAACGCCGCGGCCGCGGCCGGATCGGCCAGGCCGAGAATCGCGGCGGCGAAGAGCGCGGCATTGACCGCTCCCGCCTGGCCGATAGCGAATGTTGCGACCGGCACACCGGCCGGCATCTGGACAATCGACAACAGGCTGTCGACGCCCTTCAGCGCGCGGCTCTCGATCGGGACGCCCAGCACCGGCAGCGGGGTCAGCGCCGCCGTCATGCCCGGCAGATGCGCCGCGCCGCCGGCGCCGGCGATGATCGCCTTCAAGCCGCGCGCCTCGGCGCCCTTGGCGTAGGCGTAGAGCCGCTCGGGCGTGCGGTGGGCCGAAACGATGCGCCGCTCGTGGGCGATGCCGAGATGATCGAGGGTTTCCGCGGCATGCCGCATCGTTTCCCAATCGGACTGGCTGCCCATGATGATGCCGATCGCGGCGCCTTCCTCGTTCATGATGTTCCTCGAATCACGGTCGGCGCGCGGCCACCATCCGGGGCGATTATAGGGAGCGGCCGCGCCCTCACAAGCAACCGCCCGGCGCGCCGCCACAGCTCCGCGGATACCATGAATTCGCTTCAAAAAATCGGCTTCCGTCGATTATAGACAGAACTTCACCGGATGAAGACAGGTCGGATCATGCCGAAGCGCGCGTCAAAGCCGGCGGACGGCGCCGCCGAGCGGGTGCGGCGGCACCGCGGCGAAGCAGCCGATGCGGTCGATCCGGACCTCCTCGCCGACAGCTCAGGCATCGCCGCCGCCGCACTCCCCGCGGAGCTGCGCGAGGCGGTCGACCGCCTCGCGGCGGAGCGCGATCGCTTGCGTGAAGATCTGGCCCGCGCGCGCAGCCGCATCGCTTCGTTGGAACGTCTGGCCGACGAAGACGCGTTGACGCCGGTAGCGAATCGCCGCGCCTTCGTCCGCCAGCTGACCCGCATGATCGGGTTCAGCCATCGCTACGGCGTACCGGCGAGCGTCGTTTATTTCGACGTCAACAACATGAAGCAAATCAATGATATACATGGCCATCCGGCGGGTGACGCGGCACTGCGCCGGATCGCCACGGTGCTGCGCGACAACATCCGCTCAAGCGATATCGTCGGCCGACTCGGCGGCGACGAGTTCGGCGTCATCCTCGCGCAGACCGACGCGGCCCAGGCGCACACCAAGGCCGCCGCACTCGCCGCAGCGATCGCCGCGCAGCCGCTGCAGTGGTGCGATGACACGATCCCGCTGTCGGCCGCATACGGAGTTTATGCCTTCTCCGCCGGCGACGACCCGCAGCAAGCAATCGAAGCCGCGGACCGAGCAATGTACGAGCAGAAACGCACCGCTCCGAGCCCCGGCGGGTAATGCACGGCACGCCCGGTCGTCTGGCGACTGGGGTTCGGCGACCGCGGCGAGCAGCCCGCTCAGGCGATGATGTCGGGCAGCAATTCGCTTTCGATCTTCGAGATCTGGTCCTTCAAGAGAAGCTTCCGTTTTTTCAGGCGCTGCAGCTGCAGCTGGTCGAACGGCGTCAGCTCCGCGATGCGGGCAATCACATCGTCAAGATCGCGGTGCTCGGTTTTGAGCGCGGCGAGCTTAGCTTTCAGGGATTCGACGTCGAGGTCCATCGCGTCATTCGGCGCATCATCGCCGGCACTGCGTCCCGACGCATACCGGACCCTTATGATATAGCACGACCGAGGACGGTTTCATCGGGGCGGCGATGACGGGCGATGCGAAAGTGTCGGGCGCGGCGGCGGGCGACGGGTTTTGGCGGTTCTCGTTGGCGCTATATGCGAGGCCCGGCGTCGCGCCGGCGCTGCTCGCGTTGCAGGATCGTGCCGGCCGCGATGTCAACCTGATCCTCTATGCGTTGTGGCTCGGTGCCGCGCACGCACGCCCGCTCGACGGCGCGACGCTGTCTGCCGCCGAGGCGGCCGTCGCTCCGCTCCAGGGCATTGTCGCGGAGTTGCGCGGCCTGCGACGGCGGCTGCGCACGGCACAAGATCCGCTGGTGCAAGCGCTGCGCCGGCGCATTGCCGCGCTCGAACTCGCCGGCGAGCACAGCGCGCAAGATGGCCTGGCGGCAACCAATGCGGCCGCGCCGCCGGCCGTCGTGCGGACAAGCGACCGGCTGGCGCTGGCGGCGACCAATCTCGATCTGTATCTCGACGGCGAGGCCGGATCGCCGGAAGCCGCGGTGCTGCGCGTCGCACTCGCCGGGCTGATGCGCCGATCCGAAGATTGAGACTACGCCCGCCGGCTGGGTCCCGGCGCAGTGTCGAGCGCCGCCTTGGCCGCGCGCAAGTCGCCGCCCGAGCGGTCGAGCGCGCGACGTGCTTCGTCCAGTGCCACGCCTTCCAGCAGCAGCAGGGCCACTTTGACGCTGCCCTCCGCCGCGCGCAGCGCCTCGCGCACCTGGTCGCGGCCGTGCCCGGTGAGTTGCGCCAGCATCGCTTCGCTGCGCCGCGCGAGCTTCGCATTGGTTGCCTGCACATCGACCATCAGCCCTTCGTAGACCCGCCCGAGTCGGATCATGACGAGCGAGGAGAGCAGCGTCAGCGCGACGCGCTGCGCGGTGCCCGCTTTCATGCGGGTCGAGCCGGCGATCGGTTCGGCGCCGGTATCGAGAAACACCGGCCGGTCGGCCTCGTCGAGGATCGGTGTCTTCGGGTTGTTGGCGATGCCGATCGTCAGCGCGCCCTGCGCCTTTGCCCCACGCAGGCAAGCGAGCGTGAACGGCGTCGTGCCGCTGGCGGCGACCGCGATCAGCGCATCGCGCCCGTCGACAGCGTGGCGCCGCAATTGCAGCGCGGCATGCGCGATCTCGTCCTCGGCGCCCTCGACCGCGCGCACCAGCGCGTCGCGCCCGCCCGCCATCAACAGCACAAGCCGGTCGGCCGGCCAGCCGAAGGTCGGCATCAACTCCGCGCCGTCCTGCACCGCCAACCGGCCCGACGTGCCCGCCCCGGCATAGACCAGCCGGCCACCGGCGCGCAGCCGTTCCTCGACCGCCAGCGCCGCCTGCTCCAGCGCCGGCCGCGCCGCGTAGACCGAAGCGACCGCAGCGAATTGCCCGTCCAGCATCGCATCGACGATGTCGGCGGTGCTCCACCGGTCGATCGCGGCATAGCGCGGGCTGTGGCGCTCGGTTTCCATAGCGGCCTCTGCGAGGATAACGCATCAGACGGGCGTCGGTTTCGTGCGATGCTGCCGCCCAGCGGCATCGCGCGACGCGGCGCTGCAGCATGAGCGGACTTGGTGAATTCTCGATGAAAGAGCACGCGCTCGCCGCCGAATTCGTGTTCGATGGCGCGCGGGTTCATCGCGATGCCGCCGTCGTGATCGGCAGCGGCGACATCCTGGCGCTCATCCCGCGCCGCGAGCTGCCGGCCGGGCTGCCGGTCTGCCGCCTGCCCGACGGCGCCTGGCTCGCCCCCGGCTTTATCGACGTGCAGGTCAACGGCGGCGGCGACGCTTTGTTCAACGACGCGCCGACGCCCGAGACAATCCTCGCGATCGCCGCGGCGCACCGCCGGTTCGGCACGACAAGCCTGCTGCCGACGTTGATCAGCGACACGCCGGCCAAGATGCATGCCGCGCGCGAGGCCGTGCGGCTGGCGATGGCGCAGTCTCCCGGTGTGCTCGGCATCCATTTCGAGGGGCCGTTCCTGTCGCCCGAACGCGCCGGCGTACACGACAAGGCGATGCTGCGCCGGCCGACCGAAGCCGATCTCGCGTTTCTCGCCGCGCCCGCCGCCGGCCGGACGCTCGTGACCTTGGCGCCGGAAGGTGTGCCGCCCGGCTTTGTCGCGGCGCTCGCGCGCGCCGGCGTCACGGTCGCGCTCGGCCATTCGATGGCGACGTACGCCGAAACGCGCGCGGCGCTCGCTGCCGGCCTCACCGGCTTCACGCATCTGTTCAACGCGATGCGGCCGATGAGTGCGCGCGAACCGGGGCCGATCGCCGCGGCGCTCGAAGACCGCCGCGCGTTCTATGGCCTGATCGTCGATGGCGTGCATGTCGCGCCGGCGATGCTGAAGCTGGCGCTGCGCGGCCGCGGCCGGGCGATGCTGGTGACCGACGCGATGCCGCCGGTCGGCGGCGCGCGCAACACCTTCAGGCTCGCCGGCCGGCGGATCACCGCACGCGACGGCCGCTGCACGACGGAAGACGGCACCTTGGCCGGCTCGCTCCTCGACATGGCAAGCGCGGTGCGCAACGCGGTGCGCCTCCTCGGCCTCGCGCTGCCCGCTTCGCTGCGCCTGGCGAGCACGGCGCCCGCCGCCTTTCTCGGCCTCGGAAACCGGCTCGGCCGCCTCGCCCCCGGCTGCCGCGCCGACCTCGTCGCGCTCGACCCGACTGACATCCGAATCCTCGCCACCTGGCTCGCCGGCCGCCCCGACGAGCGCGCGATGGGACAAAATTAAATAAAAATCAGTTGCGAAGGCAGTCTAAACTGCCGATTCTTGCTTAAGCCAATACATTCGGGGCCATAATGAGAGCCATAGCACCATCACGGGCCGCCGGGCAGGCGATCACTGCCGCGCAGAAATATTGCGAGGCGCAGAATTTCTCTGCCGCGGCTGCGCTGTGCCGCAAGGTGCTGCGCGAGCATCCCGACTGGCCGCCGGCATTGCACCAGCTCGGAGTCGTGGCCTCCAAGTCCGGCGACCTGCCGGGTGCGATCAAACTGGCGCGCCGCGCTGTCGCCCTTGATCCGACGAATGCCGTCTTCCACACTGCGCTTGGCGTCGCGTACCGGACGGCCGGCCGGATGGACGAAGCCGCCGCCGCACTTGAGCGGGCCATTGCCCTCGATCCGCACAATCCACTTCCCTATTACGATCTCTGCATGTTGAAAAAAATCCGCCCCGACGACCCGCACCTCGTAGCGATGGAGGGTCTTATCGGGGCGATGGGCGGGTTCTCGATTCTCACGCAAACCTATTTCAACTTCGCGCTCGCCAAAGCCTATGACGATCTCGGCCGATATGACGACGCGTTCCGCCATCTTCTGCGGGGGAACACGCTGCGGCGCAGCCGGATCGCCAACGGCGGAGATGAGGCACTCGCCGCGTTCGATCGCGTCCGTACGGTCTTCGACCGCGATCTGATCGATACGATGGCGGAGGCCGGCTACCGTTCCGAAATTCCGGTGTTCATCGTCGGCATGCCGCGCTCGGGCACGACGCTGGTCGAGCAAATTTTGGCGAGCCACCCGTCGGTGCACGGCGCCGGCGAGCTGGCTCACATTGCCGATCGCGCCAATCGGCTGCGCGCCGGTCCCGAGGGTGCGGCGCGCTATCCGGAATGCGTGCGTCTGCTGCCGCCGAACGCGTTTCACGCGTTGGGCAAAACTTATGTAGCCGAACTCCGGCGCCGGGCGCACCGCGCCGTGCGCATCACCGACAAGGCCGTTTCGCATTACTGGCACGTGGGGCTGATCCGCTTGGCGCTGCCCGATGCCCGCATCATTCACGTGAGGCGCAACCCGCTCGATAACTGCCTCTCGTTATTCACGAACTGGTTCGCGGAGGGGCAGGACTTCAGCTACGACCTCGGTGAACTCGGTCGCTATTATCGTGGCTACGCCGGGCTGATGACCCATTGGCGCGACGTATTGCCGACCGACAATTTCCTCGAAGTGCGTTACGAAGATGTCGTCGCCGATCTCGAAACCGAGGCGCGCCGGCTTGTCGCGTTCTGCGGCCTCGACTGGGACCCCGCTTGTCTCGCGTTTCACGAGACTGATCGGCCGATCATGACCGCCAGTGTTGTACAAGTGCGGCAGCCGATCTATCAGACCTCGCGCGGCCGCGCCGAACGCTATCGCAAGCACCTCGGCCCGCTGATCGCCGCGCT
>DATJUL010000389.1:0-9629 GCA_035502295.1 Allostellaceae bacterium
TGCCGGTCTTGCGAAAGCGCTGGACTTCCTGAAGCCGGGCGATTGCTTTGTGGTTTGGAAGCTCGATCGTCTCGGGCGATCGCTGTCCCATCTGCTGGCGACGGTGAACGACCTGAAGCAACGTGGGGTCGCGTTCCGATCTCTGACCGAGCAGATGGACACCACCACGCCGCAGGGCGAATTCCTGTTTCATGTCTTTGGGGCGCTGTCACAATTCGAGCGCTCGTTGATCCAGGAGCGGGTGAAAGCCGGCCTTGCAGCTGCTCGGCGCCGCGGCCGACGGGGCGGCCGCCCGGTCGCGATCGACACCGAAAAGATGGCCGCGGTCGTCGCGGCGCTCGACGGCGGGGCGACGAAAGCAGCGGTCTGCCGCACCTTTGCGGTCAAGCGCAGCACGCTCATCGACACGCTCACCCGGATCGGCTGGTCTGCCGCCGCCAAGCCGCAGGGGAGCATGAGCGATGCGCCGACAACAATTGACCGAGACCCAGATCGCCGCGCTGTACGATCCACTAACGGAGCCGCGTGAGCTGGTTCGCCATTACATGCTGACGAAGACGGATCTCGCGATGATCCGGCGCTGCCGCGGCGATCATAGCCGTCTCGGTTATGCGCTGATGCTGTGCCACCTGCGTCATCCGGGGTGGCCGCTGCGGACCAATGAGCGGCCGCCGGCGGCGCTGGTCGCCTTTGTCGCCGAACAGATCGATGTGCGTCCGGAGGCGGTCGATGGCTATCTCGCCTCCGAGCAGAACCGCCGCCGGCATGCCGCTGAATTGCAGGACCGGCTGCAGCTGCGCCCCTTCGGGAAACATGCTGCGGCCGAACTTGCCGAAACCCTCCATCCTCATGCCATCGAGAACGATCGCTTCTTCCATCTGGCCGAGTTGGCCATGGAGGAGTGCCGCAGGCGACAAAGCCGACTGCGATGCTCGGCCTCATCGAACGCCTGAACCATGTCCGGGCAATCGGCAACGACACTGCGCGCGGGCATCGCGTGCATCAGAGCCGTCTTGTGCAGCTCGTCCGGGAGGCTGGACGGACGACGGCCCAGCATCTCGCTGGATACGAAAGGCAGCGCCGCCACGCCACCCTAGCCGCCATTGCCCTCGATCTCGGCCCCGCCTTGACCGATCAGGCGATCGACCTGTTCGAACGGCTTGTCGGCACGATGTTCTCCAAGGCTGAGACACGACATGCCCGTGCCTTCCAGGCCGATGGTCGCGCCATCAACGAGAAGGTCCGTCTCTACGCGCGGGTCGGCGCCGCGCTGATTGCGGCGCGCGAGACCGAGCAGGACCCGTTCGCAGCGATCACCGCGGTCATCCCGTGGGAGCGCTTTCGCGTGAGCGTCGCCGAAGCGGAAGCGCTGGCGCGCCCGGAGGACTTCGATGCCTACGAGAGGCTGGGCGAGCACTACGGCGCGATGCGCCGTTGGGCGCCGGCCTTTCTCGCAGCATTCTCCTTCCAGGGTGTGCCGGCGGCCGCCTCGCTGCTGCGCGCGGTTGACACCCTGCGCGGTATGAACGAGGCCGGGGCACTGAAGCTGCCGAAATCCGCTCCGACCGGCTTCATCCGCGAGCGATGGGCCCGGTATGCGATGCCCGGCGGTGAGATTGACCGGCGTTATTACGAGTTCTGCGTGCTGTCGGAGCTGTGCGGCCGGCTGCGCGCCGGCGACGTTTGGGTCGTCGGCAGCCGCCGCTATCGGTCCTTCGAAGAACATCTGATCTCGCGGGAGGCTCTGCAGGAGCTGCTGGAAAACGGCACCTTGCCGGTCGCGGTCGATCGCGATTTCGAACGTTTCATCGCCGGCCGCAGCGCCCTTCTCGATGCGCGCCTGGCGGCGGTCGACGCCAAGGCGAAGGGCGGCTTACTGTCCGATGTTTCGCTCGAGAAGGGCGTGCTGAAGATCACGCCGATCGAAAAATCGACGCCGCCGGAGGCCGAGGCACTTGCCGCCCGTCTTTACGCGATGCTGCCGCGCATCCGTATCACCGACCTGCTGTCGGAGGTGGCGCGCTGGACGCTGTTCACCGACTGCTTCACCCATTTGCGGAGCGGCGAAACGGTTGGCCGACCCACAAATCCTGATGGCGGGCCTCCTGGCCGACGGCCTCAACCTCGTCTGACGCGGATGGCCGAGGCCTGCACGATCGCCAGCCTCGGCCAGCTCGCCTGGGTCGCCGACTGGCACATCCGCGACGAGACCTACGCGCTCGCTCTGCGGCGCCTGGTCGATCATCAGCAGCGCGAGCCGCTGGCGGCGATCTTCGGGGGCGGCTTTGCCTCCTCGTCGGACGGCCAGTTCTTCCCGGCCGGTGGTTTCGGCCGCGCCGCGGGCCGCCTCAATGCCCATTACGGCGACGATCCGGGAAGCAAGTTCTACACCCACCTCTCCGACCGCTTCGCCCCGTTCTACACCAAGGTGATCGCGGCGACGGCAAGCGAGGCCCTGCATGTGCTTGACGGCCTCCTGTATCACCAGAGCGATGTGACCACCCGCCGCCACCACACTGACGGCGGCGGCGATTCGGAACACGTCTTCGCACTCCTTGCCGTGCTCGGCTTTCAGTTCGCGCCACGCATCCCGGATTTGAAGCACCGCCGGCTCTATAGCTTCGCCAAGCCGTCGGCTTATCCGGCGCTCGAACCGCTGATCGCCGGCCGCATCAACGTCGCGCTGATCCGCGCCCACTGGCCGGAAATCCTGCGGATCGCCGTCTCGATCCGGACCGGCACGGTGACGGCGTCACTGATCATGCGCCAGTTGGCCTCTTACCCCCGGCAGAACGGCGTTGCCGCGGCGCTGCGCGAGCTCGGCCGGCTGGAGCGCACCCTGTTCACGCTCGATTGGATCGAGGATCCGGGGCTGCGCCGCGACACGGGCCGCGAACTGAACAAGGGCGAGTCACGCAACGGCCTAGCGCGCGCCGTCTTTATTCATCGGCTCGGCGAAATTCGCGACCGCACCTACGAAAATCGGCAGCACCGCGCTTCCGGCCTCAACCTCCTCGTCACGGCTATCACCCTATGGAACACCCGCTATCTGAACCACGCGATCGACGCCTTGCGCGAGACTGAGGGTGTGCCCGACCACCTTCTTGCTCACCTGTCGCCGCTGGGCTGGGAGCACATCAATCTCACCGGCGACTACGTCTGGTCGTCTGCCAACGAGGTGGCGGAAAACCATGACAGATTCAGGGCCCTGCGGCCGGTCCCCGACCCAGCGCTCCTCGCGGCCTAAGTTCCCGATCTGTCCGCTTATGCTACAAAAATACGCGTTTCGTTAGTTCTGGCCAGCCGGTAGACGCGCTTGGCGTTGACCTCAGGCTCGCCGGCGGCACGCAACTGGCGCCTGAGCAGCGCAGCGATCCGCCGATAGCCATAGGTCGGCCGCTTGTCGACCAGGTCGCGGATCTCACCGGTTAGTTCGACGTCGCCCCGACGCTCCTGCGGGCCGCGCGTCGGTCTCTTGCCATTTCGGCGCTCGACGACATTCGAGCGAGCCACGCCAAGTGTTGTGCTGACCGTCTTCACCGGGTATCTTCCGGAAGTGGCGAGGGCGACAGCAAGATCGGTTTTTTTACCCGCGCCAGGTCGAGCGCGTCCTTGAGGATCTCGACTTCCACCGTCTTGCGGCCGAGCAAGCGCTCCAGCTCACGCACCCGCTCTTCGAGACGGCGGACCTGGGATGCGGCAACGACTTCATCATCGGCGCGCACCGCTTTCCTTGCCGCCTTCGCTCATCAATTGCCTCCAGCGGAACACCAGGCTGGGCGAGAGCCCGTGGCGGCGGGCAACATAGCTGACCGACATGCCGGCTGCATCGTCTCGGCAACCACGGCCAGCCTCAGTTCGGTCGAGAAGCGCCGCCTGCGAGCGCCGCCGGTAGTCACTTCGACTTTCGAACACGTGTCGGACATAGGGGTAGCTGCGCAGTGCGCCCTCGGCGATGGCTGGCACGCCATAATGTGTAACGGGCTCTTCTGACGTGCCTCGGCAAGAAAATCTTTATTCGTTCGCGTGATTATCAGGCTGGTTGGGGTATCGTCCTTGATGGGTATCGGCGGGGGCGCTGATGACTATCGGGGCATGGGGCTGGTGAGTGCTGATCTCCCTCACCAGCCCCACATTTTGCGGCTATAGCGAATAATCGGCTTCACTATTCGCGAACCAATGCCGCCGTGCGACCGCGCTGCTTCCGACGGTCGGCTCGGCCTCGATCAATCCTTGTTGCGCAACACCGCGATCCCCGAATTCCAATACCCACCGCTCGGCTTTTTGCCGAGGGAGGCCGCTAGGTCCGCAACTTCGGTGTAGCGCTAAAGGATGTGGACTTTTGCGATATGGCCTCGCAGAGCCTCGACGATTCGGATTAGATTCGGCGCGCGTCCGGTTCTGGGTAAAAGCGCGCTAGTCGTGGTGGACTTTTGCGAGGAAAGCAGATTCGAAACCGCCCCGAGTGCGGATGCCGACTGGATTGTGATTGTGAGCTTCGCCTAAATAGATTTGGGAGAAGCCGCTCCAGTTTCGCCGGCCGATCTCGGCATGTCCGTGGACTTTTGCGAGCCGGCGACGGGATTTCGCCTTGCAACCTCGCAAATAATAACCGGTGCTAGATCAGCGCTACCGAAATTTTTTGACCCGCCACGCAAAAGTCCACATTGCAATTTGGTCGAAGAAGCCTGGATACTTCCCGGGGCCCAAGGTGAGGAGTAAAGAGGGGATTGGGGCAATGGGACAGATCCACGAGCTGGTCGCGCGGCACGGCCGCGACACCGCACGCAAGTTGGTATCTCTTGAAGAGAAGCGCCTTGTCGATCTCGCAGCAGAAGTTCTAACCGATGAAAAGGTCGCGGCCGGCTTCACCTATTCGGGCTTCTGCATGGCCTCGCTCCCGCACCGTTCATTACCCGACGATTCGCAATGGGTGCGTAAGAGCGAAGATTTCTCCCTCATAATCGAGCCCGGTAAGCTTTTCCGCCATGGCGAAGAGAACGGCACGCTTTACGGTGTGCCTTTTGGGCCGCGTGCCCGTGTGATCCTGCTCTATCTGCAAAGCGAGGCAATCAAGAGCAATAGTCGCGAAATAGAACTCGGCAGCTCAATGCGGCAATGGCTTGACCGCATGGGAATTGAGCGCGGAGGTAAGACGTACAAAGCTTTTCGCGATCAAGCCGCGCGCATCAGTGCTTGCCGCCTAACCTTTGCCTTCAAAAAGCACGGGCGGGAAGGATTTATTCGAGACTCGATAGTTGACGGCGGACTCAGCCTATTTGACATGGGGTTTGATGGGCGGCAAGGGCGCCTTTGGCAAGAAACAGTGCTTCTTGGGGAGAAATTTTTTCAATCCCTCAAAAAGCATCCTGTGCCTTTATGGGACGGTGCGATCAGCCGTCTTGCTAACCAATCTCTTGCAATAGATATTTACTGCTGGCTTGCGTATCGCCTTCATTCTCTCATGCAACCCTCCACTGTTGCGTGGTCGGCGCTCCACGTACAGTTCGGTGCATCCTACGCCTACTTGCACCACTTTAAGCCGCGCTTTCTCGAAAGCCTCAAAACGGCCCTTATCGTGTACCCGGACGCGAAGGTTACCATATCGGACGATGAAGGGCTTATCCTTCACCCCTCTCCACCACCCGTCCGAGATCGACGTTTAATTGCGTAGTCGCGCGCAAAGGTCCACACCGCCAACTAGGAAGTATGGAGATGATGACTCAACTAAGAGCCGCTGGCACAACTGCGCGCTAGCTGAAACGATGGAAAGCCCGCCTTGCCGGGCGGGCTTTCTAAAATTGTGACGGGCCTTGCGGCTATCATCGGACGTATCAACAACTCCGAGAGTAGCCCAAACCCGACCCGGTGCAAAGCGGAAATTGCCGTTTCCGTGAACGGGAGGGCTTTGCCCGTCGCGATCCGACCCGTGAGAGGGGGACACGATGGCAGGGGAAAATAGCGCCCACAGGGCGCCATGGGGGAGTATTGCCCGGCCTCCGACAGGGTTCCGGCGGTTGACGCCGGGCCTGCTCAAGGCCGACCGGACCGCAGAGGGTTTTGACGGGCTATCCGACGGCGTAGCGTCGCCGGGGCAGCTGCTGGCCGCTCTGAAGGCCGCGGCGCCGCGGCTCGGCATCTCGCCGCGCCTGGTGCACGCGCTCGACTGGCTGTTCCGCTTCACCCAACCGCAGGACTGGCAGAGGGGCAGCCGGCCGGTTGTCTGGCCCTCGGCCGCGATGCAGCAGGAGGCGCTCGGTCTGTCCGAACGACAGGTGCGGCGGCTCAACAGCGCACTAATCGAGTTCGGTCTGGTGACGATGAAAGATTCGCCGAACGGTAAGCGCTACGGGCAGCGTGACCCGAGAGGCCATATCGTCGAGGCCTACGGTTTCGACCTGTCACCGCTCGCCGCCCGCCATGCCGAATTCGTGCGGCTGGCGGCGGAGAGCCGGGCGGAGCGCGTTGCCATGGCGCGGCTGCGCCGGCGGGCGACGATCGCGCGCAAGGCGATCGCCCAGATTCTCGATACGGCGACGGAGTACGGCTTCGACGATATGGAATGGCGGACCCTCGCCCGCGCGACCGCCGAGATTGTGCGTGCGCTGCGGGGCATCGAGCGCCTGGACGAGATGGAAGCCGGGGTAAAGGAGTTGGAAGGCTGGCAGCGCGCCGCGCGCGAGCGTCTGGAAACCTTGCTACAGGATACGAAAATGACCGGCTCGGGGGTCAAAAATGGCCCCCACCAATATACCTACAATCCAACTCCTGATCCTAAACAGGATACCGTAATTACATCCAAGGAATGTAACAGCGCGGCGGAAAGACCCTCCGTCCTTTCCCAGCCGCCCGAGAAGCGTCAGCGTCCGGAAAAGGCCAAGGCCCACGGCATGGTTCCAGACGAGCTGGTGCGGCTGGCCCCGAGGCTGCGGTCTTATCTCCAACGACCGGACCCGTCCTGGCCGGATCTCATCGAGGCCGCGGACTGGTTGCGACACGAGCTAGGCGTGTCGAAATCCTTATGGGGCGAGGCCTGCCTGGCGATGGGCCGTGAGCTGGCAGCGATGGCGCTGGCAATCGTCTCGACCAAGGAACCGGGGCATTTCCGGACGACACCGGGCGGCTATTTCCACGGCATGGTGCAGAAAGCCAAGGCCGGCGAATTGCACCTCGAACGCACCGTCTGGGCGCTGCGGCACGCCGCGGCACCCGCGCGGGATGGTCATCACAGGTGATAGCCGCGACCCTGCCGCAGCCGCAGGTCTTGTTCTTGGCGGAGCTGGGCTGTTTCCTGCTGGCGCTGCTGGTCGAGCAGCGCTCGTGCCGCGGCGGCGCGGTGCTGTCGCTGTGCCAGCTCGCGCCGAGCCGCTCCCGCTGCCAATGTTCCTGAGCTTTGGCCACCTGGGCGGCCGCGGTTCTGACCGCATCGACGTTGGCTGCCGCCTGCGCGTAGTCCGGGCTGATCTCTCGAGCCACGTCTTCGATCGTCAGCTTGCGCCATTAGGGGAGCATCAGGATATGTGGGGCGGGCGCAGCGCAGCGGCAGGAATTCGGATAAGCTGGAAGCCTCCAAGAACCTCGCGGTTTTGGCGGATTTGTGATTGGATCGGCCGGGTCTGCGCTGGGGGGCGGAGATGCGCGGTCAAGCAGGATTTTTCGATGTTGACGAGCGGCTGAGGCAACTCTCGGCCAAGGGCGACAGCCTGGAACGGCTAAACAGGGTAGTGGATTTCGAACTGTTCCGGGCGGAGCTGGAGCGGGCGGTGCCGCGCTCAGATCGGGTAAAAGGCGGCCGGCCGGCCTTCGATCACGTGTTGATGTTCAAAACGCTGGTTCTGCAGGCCAGCCACAACCTGTCGGACGAGCGCACCGAATACCTGATCCGGGACCGGCTGTCGTTCATGCGGTTTCTCGGCCTGGGGCTGGCCGACACGGTGCCGGACGCCAACACGATCTGGAATTTCCGCGAGGGGCTGACGCGGGCTCGGACCGCCGGCAAACCGGCGATCGAGGCTCTGTTCGAGCGCTTCAATGCGGCCCTTTTGGCGGCCGGGTTTCTGGCGATGGGCGGCCAGATCATCGATGCTTCGATCATCGCCGCGCCGAAGCAGCGCAACAGCGACGGCGAGAAGCGCGACATCAAGGCGGGCCGCATTCCGCCGGAATGGGCGACAAAGCCCGCCAAGCCGCGCCAGAAGGACCGCGACGCGCGCTGGACGGTCAAATATACCAAGGCCAAGCCGAGCGAGGAAGGCATGCCGCGCATCGACCTGGCGGTTCCCGCCTTCGGTTACAAGAATCATCTCGGCATCGACCGGCGGCATCGTCTGATCCGTCGCTGGGCGGTCACCGACGCGGCGCGGCACGACGGGGCTTTGCTGCCCGAACTGATCGACCGCAACAACACCGCCGGCGATGTCTGGGCCGACACCGCCTATCGCTCAAAGGCCAACGAGACATTCCTCGCCGACCGCCTGCTGCGCTCGCAAATCCATCGCAAGAAGCCGAAAGGCAAACCGATGCCGCGCCGCACCGCCCGCGCCAATGCCCGCAAGTCGGCGGTGCGCTCGGCGGTCGAGCACGTCTTCGCCCGGCAGAAGGGACCGATGGGCCTGTTCATCCGCACCATCGGCATCGCCCGCGCGCGGACCAAGATCGGCCTGGCCAACCTGGTCTTCAACATGCAGCGGATGCTCTGGCTCATTGATCAGGGCGCGCCCGCCTGAGCCACACCCATCGGCGGTTGAGGACCCCCTCGGACCAACCTGCGATCACCGGCATCACCTGATCCTCGACCCGGAAAGCGGCTCGCTCTCCGCTGCCCTCAAAATCACCCAATCGCCCGGTTATTGGAGGTTTCCGGTTTCCGATTTTAATCAGGTCGCCCTTGGCACCTCTGAAAACGTACAAATCGCCGGTATGTGGGTCGCGGCCGAGTGCCTCCTGGACCTGCAGTGCCAACCCGTTCATGCCTTTCCGCATGTCCGTCCGGCCGACCGCCAGCCACACCCGTACCCCCGAGGGGACCGGGATCATCGCCGCTCCAGCACGTCCAGCACCAGCCGCAGCGTCGACGCCTTGACATCGCCGCCGACCCGGACGCGATAACCGTTCAACACGATCTCGATCAACTCGCTCGCGCCCGCCGGCGTCGTCCCGACCGGCTGCTCTGACATCACCGTCACCGGCATCAGTTGCAGCCCGGCCGGCTCCGCCGCAGCGCCCCAGTAGCGGCGCCGCCAAGCGAAAACCTGGTTGGCGTTCACGTCGTAGCGCCGCGCCACCAGCGACACCGATGAGCCCGGCGCCAATGTCGCCGCGACGATCTCCCGCTTCAACGCATCCGGCCACGAGCGATGGCGTCGCCGCTGTTTGTTTGTGTCCATAACCGAGTTTGTGGACACTTTCCCTCACCACGCGCCTCAATCGAACAAAAAAGTCGGTGATCCCGGTCGTCCTCGGAAGAGCGGCCTACACCGGAGGGATACGACGGACGATGAAGCGATCGAGGTTCACCGAGGAACAGATCATCGCGGTACTGCGGGAGCAGGAGGCCGGCGGGAAGACCGCCGATGTGTGCCGCAAGCACGGAATCAGCGAGGCGACGTTCTACAAGTGGAAGGCGAAGT
>DATJUL010000390.1:0-5168 GCA_035502295.1 Allostellaceae bacterium
GCGTGGGCGATCAAAGGGCTGCTGTTCGATCTTAGCATCAAGGGGCCGGCGGTCCTTGCCGATGCCGTCGCGCAGCAGAGCCGCCCCGCCGCCGAGACGACCGCCCTGATCGGCGGTCTGCCGCCCGATGCGGTCCGGACCGCGGCCAAACTGTGGTTTCCGCATCTGGCCGATGAAATGACCCGCCATCGGGCGGGCGAGCCGGTGCCGATGCCGGCTCCCAAGGCGCCGCCGCAAGCGGGCAGCGCGCCGGCGCCGGCGACGCCGGGGCCGATCGCGGGAACGTCCCATGGTTCCATTCTTGGCGGCGGCGGCGGGTTGCTCGGCGCCGCCCCGGCTTCCCAGCCGAAGGAGAGCCACGCCGCGATCGTCGGCGGTGGCGGGTTGCTCGGCGCCGCCCCGGCTGCGCCGCCGAGCGCAACCCATGGCGCGATCCTCGGCGGCCAGGGAATCCTCGGCGGGCAGGGGATCCTCGGCGGCCCGCCGGCGCCGCCGGTTGCCGCCGCAGCACCGCCGGCGCCGCAAAAGCCGCAACCGCCCGCGCCGATCGGCAGCGAAGCGTGGACCAGGCTCGGCGGCGGCTGGTATCGGCAGGATTATTTTCTGTACTACCGGCCGGCGGGTCACGCCGACCGGTTCCTGCGCGCCTGGCTCGATGTCACCGGCCGGGAAGCGGGCGAGCGGAACGGGTCGGCGCGCGAGCTGTTCGAGCGCCTGGCCAACCCGGGCGCCCCCGGCGCGTGCGGCGAATGCCACAGCGTCGACCGCGGTCCGGATGGGTCGCGAATGGTCAATTGGTTTCCGTTCCGCCCGAATCCCGCCGAGCACGCCTTTACCAAGTTCGCGCACCTGCCGCACCTGACACTCTTCGGGTCAGAGGGCTGCAAGACGTGCCACCAGTTCAACACGACGGCCAATTTTGCGGCGACCTATAAGAGCGGCAACCCGTTTGTCTTCGCCGCGTCATTCGAGCCGATCAGCAAGCGGCTGTGCGCCAGCTGTCATGTTGCGGGCCACGCGTCGGCGGCATGCACGACCTGTCACAATTATCACATCGGCGACATCCCGCAGGCGCTCGGGGCGATGACGATGCCCCCCGAAGCCGGCGCGCCGAGCGGCAGCGGCGAGCCCCATCGCAAAGGCGCGTCCTGGCGGTTCCCGCCCGCGCCCGGTCGCGCCGGAGCCTCCCGTCTCGCCGACGCGCTGCAGCGGTAGAAGCTGCCGCCGGTCAGCGGCGACGCAGCGGTCGGACCAACGCGAACGAACGTCATCGCGAACTCATGGGGCTGGAAGCCGCATCCAATATCCGGGCGATGTGGCGCGCTTCGCGGCCGGCACCTTCGGCGATCTGGTGGCGGCACGAGGTTCCGCAGGCGGCCAAGAGCGTGTCGGGCGGCGCGGCGCGCATCCTCGGCAGCACGCCCAATTCGCCGATCTTCATCGAGATGTCGTAGTGCTCGGCTTCGAGGCCGAAGATTCCGGCCATGCCGCAGCACGTCGAATCGAAGGTCTCGACCGTGAGATCCGGAATGAGCCTGAGCGCATCGGCCGCCGCGCCGGCGGTGCCAAACGCCTTCTGGTGGCAATGGCCGTGCAACAGCGCGGTCTTGCCCGGCATCGCCGCGAGCGGCAGCTGGAAGCGGCCGGCGGCGCGCTCGCTCGCGACAAATTCCTCGAAAAGCTGCGCCCGCGCCGCCAGCGCCGCGGTCGCGGCGCCGGGCAGCATCGCCGGAAATTCGTCGCGCAGCGTCAAGAGACACGCGGGTTCGAGGCCGACGATCGGCGTTCCGGCGGCAATCGCCGGCGCCAGCGCGGCGAGCACGCGCCGCGCTTCCTTCTTGGCTTCATCGACCAGCCCGGCGGCGAGAAACGTGCGGCCGCAGCACAACGGACGGCCGACCGCCGGCTCCGGCGTCGCGACGCGGTAGCCCGCGCGGGTCAGCACGCGCTCGGCGGCACGCGCATTCTCCGGCTCGAAGTACCGGTTGAACGTATCGACCAGCAGCACGACCTCGCGGCCCTGCGCGCCGGCGGCAGAGGCGCTGCGGTAATAATCGGCGGACCATTCCGGCAATTGCCGCCGCGCGCTGAGGCCGAACAGCCGCTCGCCCAGCGCCGCAAGCGTCGGCGAGCGGTTGCGCCAATTGAGCAACGGCGCGAGGCGCGCGGCGTAGGGCGCATAGCGCGGCAGCCAGGCGATCAGCCGGTCGCGCCGCGTCAGGCCGTGGCGCTGCTTGTAATGATGCAGGAACTCGATCTTCATGCGCGCCATATCGACGCCGGTCGGGCATTCGCGCTTGCAGCCCTTGCACGACAGACACAGCGCCATCGTCTCGCGCATCGCGTCCGAGGTGAGTGCATCGGCGCCGAGCTGGCCCGACAATGCGAGGCGCAGCGTGTTGGCGCGGCCGCGCGTCAGGTGAACTTCGTCGCCGGTCGCGCGATAGGACGGGCACATGATTCCGGGATCGGATTTGCGGCAGGCGCCGTTGTTGTTGCACATCTCGGCGGCGCTGGCGAACGACCCCCATGCCGACCAGTCGAGCGCGCTGTCGAGCGGCAATTGCCGGTAATCAGGCTTGAAGCGGAAGAGGCTGCGGTCGTCCATCTTCGGCGGCCGCACGATCTTGCCCGGGTTGAACAGGCCGGTCGGGTCGAAATTGTCCTTCACTTCCTCGAACGCGTGCACGATGCGCGGCCCGAACATCGGCAGGTGGTGCTCGGAGCGCACCAGGCCGTCGCCGTGCTCGCCCGAATGCGACCCCTCGTATTCGCGCACCATCGCGAACGCTTCCTCCGCGATCGCGCGCATCTGCCGGGCGCCCAATTCCTGTTTCAGGTTGATGACCGGGCGCACATGCAGGCAGCCGACCGAGGCATGCGCATACCAGGTGCCGTAAGTGCCGTGCTTCCGGAAAACCTGGGTCAGCCGATCGGTGTATTCGGCGAGGTCTTCGAGCCGCACGGCGCAGTCTTCGATAAACGAAATCGGCTTGCCGTCCCCCTTCATCGACATCATGATGTTGAGGCCTTCCCGGCGCACGGTCCACACCGCGCTCTGGAAGGCGGGGTCGGTCGCCTCGATGACGCTGCCGGGGAAGCCGAGATCGGCCATCAACTCGACAAGCTGCCGGAGGCGCCTGAGATTGTCGTCGGCGTCGGGGCCGGCAAATTCGCAGAGCAGGATCGCCTCCGGCTCGCCCCGGACAAAACGCTCGACGACCGGCCGGAACACCGGATTGCCGCGCGCCAGGTCGATCATCGTGCGATCGACCAGCTCGACCGCGCTCGGCCCCAGCTTGACAATCCGTTGCGTCGCGTCCATCGCCGCGTAAAAGCTCGGGAAGTGGCAGATGCCGAGGACCCGGTGCGGCGGGATCGGCTGGAGCTCGAGTTCGATCTCGCTGAAGAACGCCAGCGTCCCTTCCGAGCCGACCAACAGATGCGCCATGTTGTGGCCGGTGTCGGAGATCATGTCGATGTTGTAGCCGCCGACCCGGCGCAGGACCTTCGGGAAGCGCCGTTCGATCTCGTCGGCTTCGCGGCGGTGCAAGGCGCGCATGTCGCGCACGAGGCCGCGGTAGCGCTCCGGCTCGACATCGTCACCGAAATTGCCCGGCACTTCGGCGAAACGCGCTTCGCCGCCGTCGGCGAGGATCGCGTCGATCGCGCGCACATTGTGCACCATGTTGCCGTAGCGGATGGAGCGCGCGCCGCAGCTGTTGTTGGCGGTCATGCCGCCCAAGGTCGCGCGGTCGCCGGTTGAGACATCGACCGGAAACCACAATTTGTGCGGGCGCAGGCGCTGGTTGAGGCGCTCCATGACGACGCCCGGCTGCACCCGCACGCGGCGGGCCGCCGGGTCGAGCGCGACCACCCGGTCCATGTACTTGCTGCAATCGAGGACGAGCGCGCGCGCGACGGTCTGGCCGCATTGCGAGGTGCCGCCGCCGCGCGGCAATACCGGCACCCCCTCCTCGCGCGCGATCTGCAGCGCGGCCGCGACATCCGCCTTGTCTTTCGGCACCGCAACGCCGAGCGGTTCGATCTGGTAAATCGACGCGTCGGTCGCATAGCGGCCGCGCGTGAACGCGTCGAACATGACCTCGCCGCGCAATTCGCGCCGGAGGCGGGCTTCGAGCCGCGAAGAGGCGGGCGGCATTGGCCGGCGCGCGTGGCTGGGACGCGTCATGGCGGCAGGCACTGTCCGAAGCCTTTCAGTTGCTCGTCTATCGCGATCATCGCCGGTAACGGGTCAGGATCAGTCAGACCCTGATCATCGGGATCGATGTCGCTGGCGCGGCGAATTTGTTCGACCGCCGCGTCTGCCATCCCTTCATCGGCGAGAATCGGGCCGAGTACGATAGGCGCGGCTTCGTTTTTTTGTCCAGCTTTCAGAGGCCGGCCCAGAATGAATTAAGTGATTTCAGCTACTTGTTTATCCATACGGCCTGCGCTGTGCCAGTGGCGGCAGTTTCAGCGAAACGGTTTTGTAACGATCGCCATTCGGCACTTGATCGGGCAATACCGCTGCGGTGTTTCACGTCTCCGCGGCGGAATATGACGAGGCCGGTCTTGAGTTCTTCAGGATCGAGAATGAATGTCCATGGGGGTCGTGTCTGCGCAGATTCTGTGTTAAATTCTTCCCCAAGCTCAGGAGCATCCGCATGACCGCGATTGTCGATATTCATGCCCGCGAGATCCTCGACAGCCGCGGCAACCCGACGATCGAGGTCGAGGTGACGCTGGAAAGCGCGACGATGGGCCGCGCCGCGGTGCCGTCGGGCGCCTCGACCGGCGCGCTGGAGGCGGTCGAGAAGCGCGACGGCGACCCCAAGCGCTACGGCGGGCGCGGCGTGCGGCAGGCGGTCGAGGCGGTCAACGGCGAGATTTTCGACGCGCTGTCCGGCTTCGACGCGGCCGACCAACTGCAGATCGACCGCACCCTCGTCGGGCTCGACGGCACGCCGAACAAAGCAAGGCTCGGCGCCAATGCGGTGCTCGGCGTCTCTCTCGCCTGCGCCAAGGCGTCGGCCGCCGAACTCGGCCAGCCGCTCTACCGCTATGTCGGCGGCGTCTTCGCCCGCACCCTGCCGGTGCCGCAAATGAACATCGTCAACGGCGGCGTCCATGCCGACAACCCGATCGACATCCAGGAATTCATGATC
>DATJUL010000391.1:0-2039 GCA_035502295.1 Allostellaceae bacterium
CCCCGGCACGACGGTCAGGCAGACGTCGGCGCCACCCGATTTGAACGCCTGGATCTGCGTCGTGTAATTGCTCGCCGGCAGATCGAAGCGGCCGGGATCGACGACCTTGAACCCGGCCTTTTCCATGATCGGCGGCATGACTTTGGCAAACACGCGGCCGTCATCGTCATTGGCAAACAGCACGCCGATCTTGTGATCGGTCGGGAGGCGCTTCCACACCGCGAGCTGAGCGCCGAGCGCGCCGCTTCCGGTGAAGAAGAAATTATACGTCCACTCGAAGCCTTTTTTTGTGCCATGGCGGCCGAAAAAATAGGATTCGAGCGGGTCGTCGTTGCTGACGCACGGCATGCCGTTGATCTCGCACTGGTCGGAGACCGGGTTGACGGTTTCCGGCGTCGCGAACGCGGTGACGATGTGGACCTTGTCGTTAAGGATCAATTCCTGCGCCACTTCGGAGGCGCGGTTGGGATCGGACTGGCTGTCCTTGACGACGATCTCCAGCGGGTGCTTGGTGCCGTGGAGCGTGATCGAATTGGCGGTGAACTTCCTGACCGCGTCGATCGCCCAGCCCATCTCCTGGTAGAACAGCGCGAGCGCGCCGGTGCGCGGGCCGACGAGGCCGATCTTGACCGTTTCCGGCACCGCGAAGGCCGGCCGGAAGACCCCGGAGACCGCTGTGCCGGCAATCCCGGCGGCGGTGCCCTGCAGAATGCGCCGACGGGTGATCGAACGGCCTGCCTCTTTCATGTTCCCCCCCAATCGATTGCTCGCCGCGCCGGCGGGCGCGATCTCGCCGCAGACTATAGCCTGCGGCGGACGCGGAGAAGCGCGCGTCGAACTGCCGCAACCAGCCGGTCTCCGGTCAAGAGGCGAAACGTTGCCGGCGGGCGGATTGACCGTGGTAGGATGCCGATCGGATCGGCGGCAGGCGGGTGATGAAGGCCATCGTAATCGGCGCCGGCGTGGTCGGCGCGGCGGTTGCCTATCGGATGGCCGAAGCCGGTGCTTCGGTCACGGTGCTGGAAGCGACGCGCATCGGCGGCGGCACCTCCGGCATCAGCTTCGCGTGGACCAATTCGCGCCGAAAGCCGCCGCGAGCCTATCACGATCTGAATGTCGCGGGCATGCAGGCGCATGCGGCGTTGGCTGACGAGTTCGCCGCCGCGCCGTGGCTGCATGGCGGCGGCAGCCTCGAATTTGTGGCCGAACCGGAGCGCCGGGCGCAGGCCGACAATGTCGCGGAGCTGCGCGCCTGGGGCTATGCCGCGGAATGGCTCACGCGGCGCGAGGCACTTGAACTGGAGCCCGACATCGACCCGGCGGCGATCGGCGACGCGCCGGTGGCCTATTTCCCGGACGAGGGTTGGGTCGATCCGGTCGTCTACGCCCACGCGATGCTGGCGACCGCGCGGCGCCGCCACGGTGCGACGATCGTCTGCGGCGCCCGCGCCGTCGATCTCGTCATGGCCGGCGACCGCGTCGGCGGCGTGCGGCTCGCCGACGGTCGGCAATACGAAGCCGACATCGTCGTCAATTGCGCCGGCCGCTGGACCAACGACGCGACGCGCGATGCCGGCCTGCATCTGCCGCTGGCGCCGACCGTCGGGTTTCTCGTGCTGACGCCGCCGGTCGCCGCCGCAATCGGCCGCGTCGTCCACAGCCCGATCATCAACCTGCGCCCGGACGGCGCCGGCCGGCTGCTGCTGCATTGGGGTCCGACCGATGCGGCGATGAGCCTCGACGCGCCGCTCAGCCCCACAATGCCGCAGGCCTGCGACCTGGTCGAGCGCGCGCGGCAAATGTTGCCGTCGATCGGCGATGTCGATGTCGAAGCAGTGCGCCGCGCGATCCGGCCGATCCCGGCCGACCAGGTGTCGGCGGTCGGACCGCTGCCGCGCACCACCGGGTATTATCTCGTCGTCACGCACAGCGGCGTCACGCTGTCGCCGTTTCTCGGCGCCGCGGTGGCCGACGAGATCGTGCGCGGCCGGCAGCGGCCGGAACTCGCGCCGTTCCGCCCGGCGCGCTTCTTCAACTGA
>DATJUL010000392.1:0-3616 GCA_035502295.1 Allostellaceae bacterium
CGGGTCGCCTCGATGAACAGGATGTCGCCGCCGACCGGCGTCCAGGCGAGGCCGGTCGCAACGCCCGGCACGCTGGTGCGCATCGCCAGCTCGCCCTCGAAGCGGCGCGGGCCGAGGATGTCGTGCAGGTCGCTGTCCGCGATGTGCACCTTCGCGGCGCTGCCCTCGGCGATCTTCATCGCGGCGCTGCGCAGCGTCGAGCCGATCTCGCGCTCGAGGTTGCGGACGCCCGCTTCGCGCGTGTAATCGCGGATGATCGCATGGATCGCATCGTCGCCGAGCTCGGCCTGTTCCGGCGAGAGGCCGTTCGCCTTCAGCTGGCGGGCGACAAGGTAGCGCCGGGCGATCTCGAACTTTTCGTCCTCGGTGTAGCCCGGCAGATCGATCACCTCCATGCGGTCGCGCAGCGGCCCCGGAACGTTGTCGAGCACGTTGGCGGTCGTGATGAACATGACGCGCGACAGGTCGAACGGCACGCCGAGATAATTGTCGCGGAACGTCGAGTTCTGCTCCGGATCGAGCACTTCGAGGAGCGCCGACGAGGGATCGCCCTGGATGCCGCGGCCGAGCTTGTCGATCTCGTCGAGCATCATGACGCATTGCCGGCTGCCGGCGCGGCGGATGCCCTGCAGGATGTTGCCGGGCAGCGCGCCGATATAGGTGCGGCGATGGCCGCGGATCTCGGCTTCGTCATGCGTGCCGCCGAGGCTGACGCGGACGAATTTGCGCCCCGTCGCGCGCGCGATGCTCTGCCCCAATGAGGTTTTGCCGACGCCGGGCGGCCCGACAAAGCACAGGATCGGGCTGCGGCCGGTCGGGTTCAGCCTGCGGATCGCGAGATATTCGAGGATGCGGCGCTTGATCTTGGCCAACCCGTAATGGTCTTCGTCGAGAACCCGGCGCGCCTCGGCGATGTCGATCGGCGGCTCGTCCGCCGCCGCCCACGGCAGTTCGATCAGCCATTCGAGATAGGTGCGGGCCATCGAATATTCGCCGGCCGCCTCCGGCATGCGTTCGAGCCGCGAAAGTTCCTTCTTGGCGTGCGCCTCGACCTCCTCGGGCATCTGCGCGTCATCGATCTTTTTGCGCAGCTCGGCGATTTCCTGGGCCTTCGCGTCGTCGCCCTCGCCCAATTCCTGCTGGATCGTCTTCAGTTGCTCGCGCAGCAGAAACTCGCGCTGGCGCTCGTCCATCGTCTCCTTTGTGCGGTCGCTGATCTGGCGCGACAGGCGCAAGACTTCGAGCCGGTGCGCGAGAAACTCCGAGACGCGCTGGAGGCGGCGCTCGATCGCAAAGGTTTCGAGGATTTCCTGTTTCTCGACCGGCGTCAGGTCCATGAAGCTGGCGATCAGGTCGGCCAGGGCCGGCGCCGCGGTGACGCCCTGCACCGCGGTGACCAGTTCGGTCGGGGTCTGCGGCAAGAGTTGCAGCACTTCCAATGCCTGGTTGCGCAGATTGAGGAGCCGCGCCTCGATTTCGGTGCTCTGAACCTCGGGTTCAGCGAAGCGCTCGACGCGGGCCACAAAAAACGGGTAGCCGTCGAGAAAATCGACGATCCGGAAGCGCCGCTCGCCCTGGCAGATCACGTGGTGCGCGCCGTCCGGGCTCGTCACATAGCGCAACAGATTGGCCTCGGTGCCGACGCGGTGCAGATCGATGGGCAACGGGTCGTCGTGCGTCGCGTCGCGCTGCAGCACGAGGCCGACCGAGCGGTTGAGGCGGATCGCGGTCTGCGCCGCAATGACCGAGCGCTGCCGGCCCAAGGTCATCGGCAGCACGGTGCCGGGAAACAGCACGAGGTTGCGCGTCGTGATCAGGATCAGCGCATCGTCCGGGATCGGCCGGATCGCCTCCGGCGCCGCCGGCGACGGCGCGGCGGCGGTTGCGGCCGGCGGCACGCCGATTTCGGCCAAGGTCTGTTGCTGCGGTTGATCCATCAGCGAAGTCCCTTTGCGAGGCGCAGCATCAGACAGCCGTTGGCGAGATGCCGGCCGGAAATGTGGAACGGCACCGGCGGCAGTTCGATGCGCCGCTCGAAATGGCCGTAGGGTATCTCCATGCGCAGGATGTGCGCATCCTGCAGTTCGTCCGGCAGCGGGCGCTCGCCGGCAATCGTCAGCGTACCGGCGTTCAGCGTCGCCGAGATCGTGGCGAGCTCGACCCCCGGCATCGCCACCAGGATAATCAGCGCGTCGCCGGTTTCGAACACGTCGATCGGCGCCTCCCAATGCGGCGCGCCGTGATGAAAAAACTGCCGGCGCAGCCGGTCGGCGCGTTCCATCGCGGCGCAGGCATCGGCCCACATCCTGGCTTCGAGCTGGCGTATCGACATGGCGGCGGCCTCACATCCCGGCACTGCTCATATGATGATCAATCGGCGCGGGCGGAAGGTGCGACCGCTCGTTGCGTCATTGCGAGCGCGGCGAAGCAATCCAGACGGGGTTGCGTCGTCGCTGCGCGCCTGGCAATGATCTGAGGCAGCGGCAAGACTAGCCGGCCGGCGCGCCGAGCCAGTCGAGCCGCGCCTCGCGATCGAGGCCTTGCAGGCGTTCGTAGAGCGCGGCGGCGCGGGATTCGCCTAGAATGCCGCGGGTCAGGCGCAGGAATTTGTCGGCGAGCTCGCCTGGTTCGAGCATGCCGCTGCCTTCGCGCCGCTGCAGGCGCCGGCCGTCATGGAGCACGACCGTGACGGTGCTGCCCAGGGCGGCGCTCTCCTCGGCGATGAGCGTCACCCGGCGGGCCAGCGCCCGGATTTTCGGGTCGGCGAGCGCGCTCTCGCCGTAGGATTCGGGGTCGCGCGCCTCGCGAAAGAGCGCCAGCGCAACGCAAAACGGGATCGAATATTGCGCCAGCATCAGATCGGCCGGCTCGGCGATGTCGTGGCGCTCCACCATGCGCCTTGTGCCGGTGACAGTGACGCTCTCCACCGCGTCGCCGGCAAAGCCGTGCTCGGCCTGCAGGTCGCGCACCGCCTTCAGCGCAGGGTGCGCCGTGGCATGCGCCGGGTAGCGCTTCAACACCGTGCTCAGCGTGACAAAGTCGTCGCCGAGGCCGCTTGTCAGCGCGCTCACGTCGTACGCGTCGCAGAACACGCGCAGAAAGCCGAATTCGCCTTCGAGCACGGTCTTCGGCCCCGCGAAGCCGGTGGCGGCGAGGCTCGCGGCCAAGACGCCCGCCTCCGACGCGCGCCCGAGATGCAGCCGCTTCACCATGCCGCCGTCGCCGCGGGCAAATTCGAGGAGACCGCCGGCGAGCGAGCCGGCGATGCCGATGGTGTTCGTCATGCGCTGGGCATCGAGGCCGAGGAGATGGCCGCAGGCGACCGCGGCGCCGAACGGCCCGGTCGTGCCCGGCGCATGAAAGCCGCGCGCCTCGTTGGTGTGGCCGGTGGCGCGGCCAATGCGGATCATGACTTCGTTGCCGGCGACAAACGCGGCGATCAGCGCCCGGCCCCCCTTGCCCTCCTGCTGCGCCGCCGCCAGCGCCGGCGGCAGCACCGTGGCGCCGGGATGCGCGCCGGCGCCGGGCCGGGTCAGCGCGTCCAATTCGAAGGCATGCGCCAAGGCGCCGTTGGCCAGCGCCGCGGCCGGTGCCTGCACCGCGCTGCCGCGCCCGA
>DATJUL010000393.1:0-13394 GCA_035502295.1 Allostellaceae bacterium
ACGAGCGACGCGCGTGGGGAGGCGCTGTGGGCCCCCGGGGGCGATCCGCGGGCCACCGGCCTCAGGTTCGGTTTTTGAAGCGCCAGCTCTCGTTGCCGGTTTCGAGAATGTCGCAGTGGTGCGTGAGGCGGTCGAGCAGCGGCGGCGTCATAGCGCCGCAGAACCAGCCGAGTGGCGCCTCGACGCTTCAGGAACGCGCCCTTTCACCTTTCACCGGACGGCGCGACCAAAGCGGTCAAAATTGGCAAACTTTGCCATTTGTGGTAGGTTGATAGCGATCATGAAAGAAAGATGAGGCATGCCGACCCGAAATATCAGTCTGACCCCCGAGCAGGACGCCTTCATCGAGGAGGCGGTCAAGTCAGGCGAGTATCAGAATGCCAGCGAAGCCGTGCGCGACGCGTTGCGCACGCTGCTGCAGCGCCGGCGCGAGGATGCGCTGAAGCTCGAAGCTCTGCGAAACCAGATTGCTGCCGGTCTCGACGCACTCGACTGCGGCGAATTTGTCGAGGTCGCCGATGCCGATCTCGACGCCTATCTCGACGGGTTAGGATCCCGCCCGAAAGGTCAGACCCGCTGAAGGATGCCGCGCTATCGCCTCTCGCGGCTGGCAGAGGCGGACGTCGTGACCATTTTGGCCTCGAGCCACAGACAATGGGGAGTGGCCGGTCGACGACGCCACGCAGCACTCCTCTCCGCGGCGATGCGCAAGATAGCTGCGGAGCCACTGGGGCCCACGACGCGAGGCCGCGACGAATTGCGGCCCGGCGTGCGCAGCTTTCATCTTCGGCAGGCGGGAGGTGCCGATCTTGAAGGTCAGGTGAGGAGACCGGTCCACGTGCTTTATTACCGCACGATCACGCCGGATCTGATCGAGATCGTTCGTGTGCTGCACGAGCGGATGGAGCCGAGCCGGCATCTGCACGAAATCTCGAAAGACTAAAAGCCGGCGAAGCGGGTGCGATCGCCGAGTGGAGAAAGCGCGGATCCCCGGTGCTCGCGAAGATCGGCCCGGCGCGCCGTATCAATTTTCATCGCTGGCCTGGAGGGCGGCAGGTGCCCCTCGATCGCACGGTGCGGGCCTTGCTCCGAGCCGCGGAGCCCGAGCGGGGGCAGGGGAGAGTGTTCGGCTGGAGATTGGCGGTATCCGAATGGCCGAGCCGCACCAACGGGCCGCGATCGGCGAGATCGTCGCGCAACACAGCTGCACAATGTTGACGCAGCTGTTCGACGCGATGCCGCCAAGGGCTATGCGCTCTTTGCCCCCCGTCAGCCATCTTGAGAAGCGGCACGCGGAACCCGCAGCGTGAATGGTCGATCGGGTATCGCCGCCACCCTTCTGGCGACCCCACTATTTCGCCGAGATTGTCGTCACCAAGCCGGATCGCGATATGATGCCAACTGAGATCGCGGCGACTTTGGCTGTGCCGGCGCGGCGCGAGGTGCAGTCCGATGGCAGAGTCCGGTATTGGCGCTGCTTTCCCTCTCGCGGCCGCTGGCTGCGGGGCGGTGACGCTGGACGATGGTGAACCCGTGCACAACCCATTTTAGGATCCAGAGTTTCGACCATGACAAAGCCATGGGAACCGATCCGCTATAGCGTCGACAGCGACACGATGGCGATCGAAATCCGCCCTTGGCCTGGTGGCGAGGGGCACGCCGGCGGCGGCTACGATGCTGGCACCGACCTTGTCATCCATGACGCGCGTGATGGCCAGCCGTGGCTCTGGGAGATCGAGCATGCCTCCCGGCACCCGGAGCATATTGCCGTTGCACTCGCTGCGTTGCGCCAGGCCCTGCCCGCCGCCGCGGCGGAATAATGACGCGCGACCTGACAGACGAAGAGGAGCCGGTGCCGATTTGCCTGTTCCAGGAGAGGTTCGGCAACGATCGCTTCCTGTTCGGACCACGGGCTGCCCGATTGTGACGGCGGTCGGGGCACCAGGTCGAGCGGAACCTCGATGCTTAATGGGTCGGGGCCCGGCGGCCTGAAAGCGCCGGCCGGTTTTTGGCATTGGGCGTTGGCGGGCTCCTCGAGAATACGAAAAAGGAAAGGGCCAGCGAGGATGCACCGGTCGCCGGCCCGATTTCCTCTCATGTTCGCAGTCAAGGGGTAAAGACAGCCCTCTGCGGTAGCCCCCGTGTTTCGTAGGACTTTGTTTGGAAAGGTGGTCTGGCAAGCCTGGTGAAGAGCCGGGCACAAATACGTCGTCTGATCATTCTCTCATGCGCGGACTGGATACCGCATTATCATGTTTCGTCGCGGGTCTGGCTCGGTCTTGACACGGGCACCGCCGCTCATCGCGAGCTGCCCAAGGAAATGTCGAGCGCTACCCAAACGGGCTCGGCTCTTCGCTACGCTTGCCAGAATGTGGGAAGCCAGGGGCGAAGCTCAGCCGGTGAGGGGGACAACCTGCCCCATTTCCCAGATGAAGGTGGCGAGTTCACGCGCGACGGCCATGCAGGCTATGGGAGCCCTTTTCCCGCGCGCGATCAGCTTCCGATACCGGGTGCACAATCGCACCTGGGCCCGCCAGGCGACGTCGCGAACCTGTTTCTCGGCATCCGAATACACCCGCTCTTTCCACTTTGTCACACGGGCCGGGAACCGATAACACCATGCGCACTGATCAAGGACGCGCCGCACTTCCGTGTTGCCGGTTCGCGTGATCCCCGAGCGCCGGATGCTCCCGCCGCTGGAATGCTCCGAAGGCACCAGTGACCGAAATAGGCGCTGAGCTTTCCCGGCGTGGGAAACCGCCGGAGATCGCCTGTTGCGCACAGAATCGTGGCGGCGGCTATCATGTCGATGCCTCTCATCGTGCAGAGGGCATCGAATAACGGTTTCATCGACCACTCCGGGATCGTCTTCTCGATCATGCCGACAAGCTGCCGGCATCGTTGTTCACCATCATGAACGGCGTTGATGTAATCCTGGAATACGATCTGGTGCGCCGGGTGCACGAACTTCTGATCGGCCAGCCATTTGAAGTCGGTGCGGCTCCAGTGTTTCTGACCGTCGAAGGTTCGTCCCTGGCGCAGCAAAAAGGCCAATAGCTGCTGTTTGGCCGTTTTGAGGTGTTGCCTCGCTACTCCGCGTGCGCGGACGAGATCGCGCATCGCTTCGTGCGCGGCATCGGGCACCCAGACGGGCGTCAGGTCTCCCGCTCGCAACAGCCGCGCCAGCTTGATGGCATCGAGCCGATCCGTCTTCACGCGTTCCCCCGGTTTGCGGGGAATGGCGCTTGGGGCGGCAACGATACAGCAATGCCCGGCGTCGATGATCTGTCGATAGAGGCCATACCCGCAGGGGCCGGCTTCATAACTAAAAACCAGACTCTCGCCATGTGCAGCCAGCCGTTTGAGCAGCTTGCTTACATGGTCGGGCGTGCTTTCAATGGTGCCGTAGGAACGCACTTCACCGTTTCGCCCATCTTCCGCGGCGGCAACGGCGATAGTTTCTTTGTGAACGTCCAATCCAACAAACAATGTACGCATATTTGCCTCCCGTTATCGTGTGAGATTGCACGACAGCCGGGACGCAATTACCGCCAAGGAAACAGAAAGCATTCTACAATGGATGCTTCCGAAATGAAAAGAGCCGGGACCGCATCGCGGCCTCGGCTCGCCATTTCCTCGACGGTCATCGGGATCCCTCCCTGTACCGTGGAATCAGCTTACCACGAGCCATTTCCTTGGATAAATATCCCTCTTGAGGGACTCGCGGCGAGAGCCGACTGCGAACATATGGTCTTGACGGTCATCGCCGCTCCCGGCTGTACCGTGCTCCAATCATAAACCCGAACCGCCTGCCGGTAAAATCCGCTCCCAAAAACCGGACAATTTCCTTGTTTCAATACTCTGGAGAGTGCCGAGAGGCAGAGCCTCTCGCCGGCGCGCAGCGCCGCTGCAGCGTCTGTCGTCTGAACGGTTGTGATTGTCAGGGTGTCGGCACTGGCGATCCGGTTTCGGAGCCGGAGCGGGTGAAATCACTGGCGGCGTCAGCGCCGGGTCGCGCCGAATCGGCGTCGGGTTCGGCCAGCTCCGGAAACAACGCGCGGTCATGTGGGCGCACGACATATTCGTCGAGCAGGCGGAAGATGATGCGGTGAAATTCGGAGCCAGGGTTTTTCTCGTAATGTTCCAAGGCAAGGGCGCCGGCGATGACCTTGCGCCTTGTATCGGCTTTGCGCTCGGCCTGCTTGTTGCGGGCTTCGAGGGCGCGCAGTTGGGCGTCGAGCTGCTCGCGTTTTTCACGGAGGGTTTTGAGCCGATCAGCGGTGGACGTGCGCGGCATCCCGAGCGGCGTGCGGCTTGAACCGGCGGTGCCGCGAATCGGCCATGGCGATCTACTCGCTGCACGTTAAGACGGTGTCGCGCAGTGCGGGGCGCAGTGTGGTCGCCGCCGCGGCGTATCGTGCCGCCGAAGTCATCGCCGACAACAGGCTTGGCGTGGTATGGGACTTCACCCGCAAATACGGCGTCCTGCACAGCGAGATCATCGTGCCCGCCGGTGCCCCGTCCTGGGCAATCGACCGTGGCGAGCTCTGGAACGCGGCCGAACGCGCCGAAGACAAGTCAACGCGCTGGGGGAATGCGACAACGGGCCGAGACATCATTCTGGCACTGCCGCACGAGCTCAGCCCGGCGCAGCGCTTGGCGGCCGTGCAGGAATTCGCGGCGGGGCTCGTAGAGCGCTATGGCGTCGCGGTCGATTTTGCGATCCATGCCCCCGACCGGCACAGCGACGAGCGGAATTACCACGCGCATCTTCTGATGACGACGCGGCAGATCGGCGCCGACGGGTTTGGCGCCAAGACCCGCGCACTCGACAGTTTCCGGACCGGCCCCGCGAGATCGAAGCGATTCGGCAGGAGTGGGAACGGATCGGCAATCGGGCGCTCGAAGAGGCCGGGATAAAGGAGCGCATCGACGCGCGCAGCTATGCCGAGCGGGGGCTCGACCGCGAGGCGACGGTTCATCTGGGGCCGGTTGCCTCGGGCATGGAGCGGAATGGCGAGGGGTCCGATCTCGGCGACCGCAACCGGGCGGCCCAGGCGCGCAATGCCGCACGCGAGCAGATCGCGAAGGACCGTGCCGCGGTGTCGGCCGACGAATTGCGCAGGGCGATCCGGTCGGGAAGCCCGCCGCGCATTCTCGAGACGCTGACCGAGCGGCGCTCGACCTTCAGCCGCGGCGATCTCAACCGCGAGCTTGCGAAAGTCATCATCGACCCGCAACAGCGGGCGTCACTTACTGAGCGGATTTTGGGATTGGCCGCTGTGGTCGGGCTTAAGGAGACCGAGACGGCGCCGGTCTCGCGCTACACGACGCACGACGTGCTCGCCGCCGAAACGCGGGTCATGCGCGATGCGGCAGCGCTCGCCGGTGCCACCCGCTACGGGCTCAGCACTTCCGAGCGCGAGGCCGCGCTCGACCGGCACAAGCAGGTCACTGGCGAGCGGCATGCCGCCTTCTGCGAATTGACCGACGCGAAAGGCCTCGCGGTGCTGGCCGGCGAGGCAGGAACCGGCAAGAGCACGACCCTGGCCGCGGTGCGCGATGCCTACGATAGCGCCGGGTATCGGGTCATCGGCATGAGCTGGACCAACCAGGTCGTGCAGAACCTGCAGCGCGACGGTTTTTGCGAAGCGACGACGGTCGCCGCCGAACTCTATCGTCTCGATCACGGTACCGCCCGCTGGGACCGCCGGACCGTGCTGATTGTCGATGAAGCCGGCATGCTGTCGACCAAGCACCTGGCGCAGGTGACGGAACAAGCGCGGAATGCCGGCGCCAAGCTGATCCTCGCCGGTGACGACCGGCAGCTCGGCAGCATCGAGCGCGGCGGCCTCTTTGGCGCACTCAGGGAGAAATTCGGCGGGAGCGAATTGCACGAGGTCGTGCGGGTGTCCGACGCCGAGCAGCGTCGCGCCTTCAACCTGATGCACCAAGGCGAGTTTCTGCCGGCCTTGGCGATCTATGCGCGCCAGGGCGCCATCCGTTGGAGCGGCGGGCAGGACGAGGCGCGCGAAGCGTTGGTCCGGCAGTGGGGCAGGGACCTCGCCGCCGATCCGGACAAGGTGCGCTTTGTTTTTGCCTATACCAACGCCGATGTGCTCGAACTCAATGCCGCTTTGCGCGACGTACGTAAAGAGCAGGAGGCACTCGGGGCCGATCATCCACTCACGACGGCGGACGGCGTCGTCCCCTTTGCCGAAGGTGACCGCATCCAGTTTACCGGCACCGCGATGCGGCGCGAGGACCGGCAGGCCGGGATCGTCAATGGCGGTGTCGGCACGATCCGTGCCATCGACGGCAACCGGGTCACCGTCGCCCTCGACGGCAAGCCGGGGATGCGCGAGCGCGTCGTCTCGTTCGTCGCCGGCGACGATCATGCCGCGGGCGAATTCGGCAAGTTCCGGCACGGCTATGCCGGAACGATCTACAAGGGACAGGGTCGCACGCTCGATCGGACCTATCTCTACCACAGCCGGCACTGGCGCAGTGCCGCGAGCTATGTGGCGCTGACCCGGCATCGCGAGAACGTCACCGTTTATGTCCCGACCGAGACCGCCCCCGATCTCGGCCGGCTCGCGCGGCAGATGGCGCGGGTCGACGATTGCCGCGCCGCCTCGCAATTTCATACTCAGGACAGTCCGGAGCCGCGGCCGCCGGTCGATCTCGCCGCGCGGCGCGCGCTGGTCGAGGAAGCCGCCAACAAGCGCCGCCAGGCCGAGTACTAAACCCTGACAACAGCGGCGCAGGCCGATTACGCGCCGGGCGGATGGCGGCGCGCAACGATCGAAGATGTGGCGCGCGAGCTGAGCCCCGAATACGACGCCCGGGTCAACCACGTCGATCGGTTGCGCGGCCTGATAGGACGTGTCGAAAAAGCGATGCAACATCGCGAAGATGCCGCGATCGGTAACGAACGCGCCGCCGAGCTGCGCTGGCGGCAGCTGAACCCGGCGCAGAAGACGCTGCACGTCGCCGGTGTTTTGCGCGATCCGCAGTTTGCCGAGTACGAACGCGCTGCCGGCCAAGCGCAGCGAAGCCATCACCGGTTGGGCGTGCGCCGTGGGACATTGACCGGGCAACTGAACGTCAATGAGCGGCTTGCCGTTGCGGCGCTTGACAAGGTCAGACCGGAGGCGGAGCGGATCCTGCTACAGCGGCAGCAAACGGCCGAGGCGGCGCGCGCGGCGCTTGCAGCGGAGCGACAGGCCACGCGCAAACGCGACCTTGAGCGCAAGCGAACGCGAGGATCGGACCACGACATTGAGGACCAACGTACGCAAGGCCATCATCGCGGTCGTGGTCGCGGCCACAGTCGCTAGCGTAAGCTTGCAATGATCCCCGCAGCCGGGCTCGCAAATCATCGATCATCGGGTCATCGGGGGCGGGCTCACGTTTTGCGGTCGGCAGGGATTCCTGCCGGGCCGCCGCGTCGTCGCCCCGGCAACGAGCGGGGCCGGGCATTCAGATATCGCTTTACGGCCCGACCGGCACCCTGTTCACCGCCCGCGAGGGTCTCGAATTGAACCTGCTTTGCCTCACTCTGGGGATCGACCCGTTAGGCCGGCGTTGAAGCTGCCGGCCCGCGGTGAGCTCGGGATGGAGGGCCTTTGGAGCGGCAGCCGCTGCTCACTTCGGCTGTTGCGCCAGGAAGTGCTGCACGATCTCCCAGCCGGTGGCGCGCCACACGCCGGCATGCGAACAGATGTATTCGAGTGCCGAGTCGAGAGCCCCGATCCGATGCGGCTGGCCGGTGACAAAGGGGTGGACCGCGATCGCCATCACGCACGGGATTGTTTCTCCCTCGTGGTAAAGGGTGTCGAATTGGCGCCGCCGCATCGCCTCGAATTCGGGGACCGACACCTTCATCTCGAAATAGGCGGGCACGTCGTTGGTCTGCACCGAATAGGGCAGCGACACCAGCGGCGGGTCGCCGATCTCGAACAGGTAGGGCTGGTCGTCATTCACCCAATCGCAGACGTATCGGATGCCGGCTTCGGCCAGATAGTCCAGCGTGTTCCAGGTTTCGGCCAACCCAGCGCCGAGCCAGCCGACCGGACGTTTGCCGGACGCCACCTCGATACGGTCGACCGTCGCCCGCACCGCATCGCGCTCTTCCGCGGCATCCATCTCCGTGAGGCGAAGCGCGTTGGTCTGGTTGTGGCCGATCAGCTCCCAGCCGAGCCGCCCGGCCTCATCGATGATCTCCGGATGGTGATCGCAGACTTGGCTGTTCAGCGCGGCGCTGGCGCGGATGCCGTAGCGGGTTAGCACCTCCATGATCCGCCAGATGCCGACACGATTGCCGTAATCGCGCACCGCCCAGTTGCGCACGTTTGGGATCCGCGCGTGCTCGCGCGGCACCCGCTCGTTCTGATTGCCAGGCATCACGTCATCGAGCCCGAAGAACTCGATGTTCGGATTGACCCAAAGTGCCACCCTGGCCCCGCCGGGCCAAGTCAGCTTCGGCCGGCGGGTGATCGGCACATATTGAAGAGGCCCGTAGCGGCGCGGCGTCATGTGACGATAGCGGCTATTCGGCCGCCGCCATCATCTTCAGCTCCTCCGCTGCGGACAAGATCGGCAAGCCTTCGATGGCTGTTGAAGGCCGACCATCGACGCCGACGAGCGGGCGCCCGACCAGGGTGATCCGATAGAGCTGACGGTCAAAATCCGATTGGAAGATGTCAGTCGGGGCCAGGTGCGAGGTCGAGCGGTTGTCCCAGAACGCGATGTCGCCTTCATTCCATTTGAAACGCACCGTGTATTCCGGCCGCGTCACGTGTTCCCAGATCAATTCGAGCAGCTTCTGGCTTTCGCGCGGCGTTAGGCCGACGATCGACTTGATGTAGGAGGGGCTGGCGAACAGCACACGCTCGCCTGTCTCCGCGTGTACCGTCACCAGCGGGTGCTCGCTGGCCAAAGGGCGGCGCTTGATGCTGTCGTTATATTTCTGGCCGGGCTTGGGGTTCGCGCGAGCGACGTTAGCATGGACCGCGCGCAGCATGTCGGCAAAGCCCCGCATCGCCGGCGACAGTCCCTGATAGGCTGCGACAAGGTTTGTCCAGAACGTATCGCCCCCATAGGGCGGGATCGTCACGCCGCGCAGGATCGAGGCGAACGGCGGGTTGACAGCTGCGGTGACGTCGGTGTGCCAGCCGGACCACGGCGTCACCATCATCTGTTCGCGGTTCTCGTTCGCGGTGCGGTTTTTGGCGACCGAGTAGACCTCGGGATAGCCGTCGACATGGCCGAACACCGCATGCCCGATCGTCGGCTCGCCGAACTGGCGGGCCATCGCGACATGCTGCGCATGATCGAGGTTTTGGCCGCGGAAGAATACGACCTTCCATTTCAGCAATGCGTCACACACTTCCTTCACTTGTTCGGGCGGCAAGGGCTTGCTCAGATCGACGCCGCGGATTTCGGCGCCGATATGCAGCGTCAGCGGGAAGACCTGGACATAGGTGTTTGTGCCGGCGCTATGCTGCGGTGACGGTGCCATCTGTTTTCTCCTCGGAAAAACTTGGTGCCCCAGTGTCTGAGCGGCCGCGCCCCGCCCGATGATCTGTCATACTCCGATAGGGGACAACTCCAGTCGCGTCCCACAGATCAGCGGCGGTCTTGCGGCATATCTGTCCTCGCCGCTGTTCGTGCTGCCAAACCGCGACAGCTTCGTCACGCGGGCACTTCGTGCGGCTATGAAACTGCGCCGCTCGGGTGGCGCTTGTCCGATACGATGCGCCCCTCTATCAGGACCAGCTGCAGCTGCCGCACATTGGTGATGTCCTCAAGCGGATTGGCTCCGACCACAATCAGATCGGCGAGCTTTCCCACCTCCACCGTGCCCAGTTCGCCGCCGACGCCACACAGCTCGGCGCCATGGGATGTGGCCGCCAGCACCGTCTGCCAAGGTGTGGCGCCGTCGCGGACCCACAACCCCATCTCAAGAAGGGCTGCTTCCTTGAGAGGACGGATGTCGGAACCCAACGCCATTCGCACGCCGGCATCGAGCGCTTTGCGGAACCACAAGGCGTGCACGTCGGAAGCTGCCTCGGCGCGGCAGCACAGCGCAGGCGACAGACCCCGTTCCGCAACCCAGCCGCTTTCGAACGAATTGGTCGCTTGGCTCGCGGTAAGATGGCTGATCGCGAGGGTCGGCACGTACCAGGTTTGGTGCTCGAGCAAGAGCTCGATGCATTCGTCATCCATGATGTAGCCGTGCTCGACGCTGTGCGCGCCCAACCGGATCGCACTCTTCACCGCTTCCGGGTTGGTGGCGTGGGTCATGACCTTGAAGCCGCGCTTGCGGCAGATCTCAAAGGCGGCACGGATCTCGTCGTCGAGCAGGAACGAGTGGGTGTGGAGGTCCCAGGCCGGCCCCATGATGCCGCCCGAGAGGTTGAGCTTGATGTGATCGACGCCGTTCTTGATCTGCTCGCGAATGGCTTTCACCCAACGATAGGGACCGTCGATCTCCAGCGCATGACCCGAGGTCAGGAAGTGTCCGCCTGTGGTCGTAAGGAAATAACCGCTAGCGAATAGCCGCGGGGCGACATGCTGACCAGAGTCGAAGGCCCGCTTCCACGCAACATCCATAAAGGAGTGCGTGCCGGCGCAGCGCATTCCGACGATGCCCGATTCGGTAAGCGCCGTCGCGAGCCGGTGCCCGAACAGAGTCACCTGATCGGCCAGCGGCATCTCGTCCAGCGACAGGTAATCGGGATGGATGTGCACATCCCAGAGACCGGGCATTAAGTACCCGCCTTTGAGATCGATCACCTGTGCGTCGCCGACGCTCTGCGCCTCTCCGCTCGGCATAATGGCGCGGATGCGGCCCTCTTCTATCAGTACGGCGGCATCCGGCCGTAGCTTAGGCTCGACGCAGTCGATCAGGTTTGCATGAGAAAGGATTGTCTTCATAGCGGCCGGCTCAGGATGCAGACCCGCGGCGTGCAAGCTGCAAAAGCGTTGCGCCAGCCCTAGGCATCGCTGTCACCAGCGCGCCGTGGCGCGGGCACCGGGTGCGACGACCGCATCGGGCAGCGCCGGCTCGTTCGCCATGTGCTGGTAGCTTTTGCGGGCGAACCACAACGCATAATCGCCAAAGCGGATCGGTGGAAATTTTTCCGGATTGTCGGCCGAGCAGCATGTGCGAAGGCATTCAATCAGCGTGTCGTGATCGGGATCGCACAGAAGAACGGGATCGCATAGCGCACCTGGCCCGAAACGTTGCGCACGCGATGCGGCGTCGACAGAAACCGCTCGTTCGTCCAGCGATGCAGGATGTCGCCGCCGTTGACGACATAGGTGTGGTCGATGCTTGGCGCGTCGATCCAACAGCCGTTCGGCAATTGGATCGATAATCCCGGCACTCGGTTGGGCGGCAACAGCGTCATGAAACCGGAATCGGTGTGCGGCACGAGGCTCGCGACCGTCTCGTCCTCGTCGGCGATGACCGGGTAGCGCGACATGCGCAGGATCATGTGCGGCTCGGCGAAACACGCGTCGAAGAAATCCGCCGGCAGATCGAGTGCCAACGCATAGAGCGGCACCAGCCGGCGGCGTAATGCCTCGAGCGTGCGCATTGTATTCGAGTGCCGTCGCGCGAAAGCCCGCCAGATCGCCGGGCCATTGATTGAGACCGTGAAAGCGCCGGTTGGCGATGACCGCCGGATCGTCGGGGGCGCGCTCACGCCGCAGGAAATAGGCCTCGTTCTGGCTGGGCTTGCGGCCCTGCGCTGCGGCTTGCGGCGATGCCGCATTCGAAATCGGCAGAAAGCCGATATTGTGCTCGTTCACTTTCAGCGCGAGCTTCCTGGCGAGCGGCTGGGCGTGAAACCGGGCCGCCGCGTCGTAGGTCCGGTCGATCAGCGATTGCGGTACGCCGTGGCCGGCCAGGTAGTAGAACCCGACATTCTCGAATGCCCAGCGCAATTCGCTCGCGGCTCTTCGGCTGGCCTCGCCATCTCCGGCGAGATGGCCGGCGACATCGATCAGCGGAATGGCGCCGGCGATCATCGCAGCAGGAGCCCGATCAGTCACAGTGCGCTGCGCCGTTTGCGTCATTTCTGCCTCGCCTAGAACTCTCTCGCGACGGTGTTAGCCCCGGCGCCGAACCAATAATCACCGGCGAAGGCCGACATCCGCATCCCCTCATGCGCCACACCCGGCACGACAACCCGGCTCCACCGGCAGGGCACGCCGAGCTTGGCGGCTTCCGCCTTTCCGAGGTCGATGTAGAACTGCGCCCGTGCAAATCGGTTCGGCCCCTGAGCCATCGCGCTGTCATGCCTCGGAAAATTCTCGGCCGTCCCGTCGATATCCTTGTCGCCGGAAAAGATCATGAGCGGATAGCCAAGAAAGCGAACGATATCGTCGCCTCTGAGCCCGATACCGCCGAGCCCGTCGGGGTAACGAAGGTCGAGTGTCGGCAGGGTATACCACCCGGGATTGGCGGCTCCGACTGCTTCGAAGATATTGTGCGGCTGCGTCGCCAACAGCCGATGAACGAATTGTCCGCCGGCGGAATGACCCCACAAATAAGCCCGCTCGCGCCGGGTGATGCCGGCCTCGCGCAGCAGCGCAAAGACGCGGCCGGGGATCGCCACCGACCAGCACTCGCGGGGCCGAAGGCTGCCGTCCTCGCCAAGCACGTGGCCGTTGTTGTAGGTGACGGCGTCTGGCCAGGCTTCCTTCGGAAAGGTGATCGCCACGATCAGCAAGCCGTGCCGCTCGGCCGCCGGGATCCAAGCCTCGCAGTATTGCGCGCCATTGCGGCTCGCGCCGTGCTGCACGATGACGACCGGCTTGTCGGGATCGTGAGCTTGCGGCCGGAAGCATTCCAGCACCAGCGGCCGCTCGGGACTGTAGCGGTCGAGGTAACGGATGCTGGCACGACCGCGAGCCGCCAGCTCTTTTGTAAAGTCCTCAGGACTCATCACAGGCTGCCTGCCGTCAGTGGGTTAATGCCCTTTAAGGCGATCGATATCAGTGGATAATTTCTAGCCGGGCTCGGGCCAGCGCGAGTCCTGGTTCAGATATTCAGCGATACGGATGGTCGTTGCCAGTTCTGCAGGAGTGGCCATCGGCGGCTTGCTGCCGCCTTTTAACCCGGCTAGCGCATCGCCCGGATGCTGGCGGCGAGGATATCCTGCGGGTAGACGACGATGCTGATGCCGATGCGTTCGAGTTCGGCGTCGCCGGGCATGAAGTGCTTGCCCGCCGGTGAGGTGACCGCGAGCGCCGGCTTGCCGGCGCAAGCCCCGATACCGGTGCGCATCTCCTCCTCCGATTGCGGCGAGTCGAGAAACAGGATGTGGGAATGTCCGGAATTCTGTGTAAGAGGAGCCGCCTCTCATTGTTTTGAGCCTTCA
>DATJUL010000394.1:0-4870 GCA_035502295.1 Allostellaceae bacterium
GCGGCGGATCGGGCGAGACGATCCGTTATACCGTCGTCGAGACCCCGGTCGGTTGGGCGCTCATCGCGGCGACAGCGCGCGGCATCTGCATGGCCGCGCTCGGCGACGACAAGGCCAGCCTCGAAGCCGATTTGCGTCGCCACCTTCCGGCGGCACTGATCTGGCCGGCGGACGAGACACTGCGCCGCTGGGCCAAGGAAATCGTCTCCTTCATCACGCATCCCGGCGCCCAGCCCGACCTGCCGCTCGATATCGCCGGCACGGCGTTTCAGGCACAGGTATGGCGCGCGCTGCAGCGAATCCCGCCGGGACAGACGCGGAGCTACCGCGAGATCGCGGCGGTGCTCGGCCGGCCCACCGCCGTGCGCGCCGTGGCGCAGGCCTGCGCCGGCAACAAGCTCGCCGTGCTCGTGCCGTGCCATCGCGTCGTGCGCAGCGACGGCGATCTCGCCGGCTATCGCTGGGGCATCGAGCGGAAGCGTGACCTCTTGGCGCGCGAGCGGACCGCGGTCGCGGCACCGGCCGATGCGGTTGCCGACTGACGCCGCATGGCCGGCGCATATGGCCGCGCTCGACGAGTGCGGCCATATCGTGTTGTCCGATGTGCTCGATATGGCCGAATGCCGTTACCTCGCTGAGCTCTACGACGAGGCGGCGGCGTTCCGTTCGCGGGTCGTCATGGCGCGGCACAATTTCGGCCGCGGCGAATACCAATACCTGCGCTATCCGCTGCCGCCGCTCGTCGCCGACCTGCGCGCGGCGCTGTATCCCATGCTCGCCCCGCTCGCCAATCGCTGGCACGAGCGGCTCGGCCTCGACCCGCGCTTTCCGCCGCTGCTGGATGACTTTCTCGGGCGTGCCATGGCGCCGGACAGGCCCGGCCGACGCCGTTGATCCTCAAATATGAGGCGGGCGATTACAACTGCCTGCATCAGGACCTCTATGGCGAGCATGTCTTCCCGCTGCAGGCGACGGTGCTGCTCAGCGCGCCCGGGCAAGATTTTGCCGGCGGCGAATTCCTCCTCGTCGAGCAGCGCCCGCGGATGCAGTCGCGCGCCGAAATCGTGCCGCTCGCCCGGGGCGACGCCGTCGTCTTTGCGGTCAATCGACGGCCGGTTCAGGGCGCGCGCGGGTTCACCCGCGCGACGATGCGGCATGGCGTCAGTCCGCTGCGCAGCGGACACCGCTTCACGCTCGGCGTCATCTTCCATGACGCCGCCTGATCGGCCCGCGCGCCGCCGCGTTTCGAGCGAACCGCCGATTGGCGTTGGCACAATCCTGGCATAAGATCACCGCGCGAATACCGGTCGGTTCGGCGGGGCGAGGATATGGACGAAACGCAATTGCGGGCAATGATCGGCAAGGTCAGGGCGGGCCGGTTGTCGCGCCGGGCGTTTGTGCGCCGGATGGTTGGTCTCGGACTGACCGCGCCATTCGCCGGCCTGATGCTGGCGCAGGAGGGGGTGGCGGCGGAACCGGCGCCGTTTGTCTATAAGCCGACCAAGGCAGGCGGCGGCGGCACGCTCAGGACGCTGTGGTGGGAGGCGCCGACGCTGCTCAACCCGCATTTTGCGGTCGGCACGAAGGACCAGGACGGCTCGCGTATCTTTTACGAGCCGTTGGCCGGATGGGACCCCGACGGCAACCTCGTCCCGGTGCTCGCCGCCGAGATACCCGACGCGACAAAAGGCACGGTCTCGGCCGACGGCAGAAGCGTCACATGGAAGCTGAAGCAGGGCGTAAAATGGCATGACGGCCAGCCGTTTACCGCCGATGATTGCGTCTTCAACTGGCAATACGCCGCCGACCCGGCGACCGCGGCGACATCGATCGGTACCTACAAGGACATCAAGGTCGAGAAGGTCGACGATTACACGATCAAGGTGCTGTTCCCGAAGCCGACGCCATTCTGGGCCACGGCGTTTGTCGGGGCGCAGTTCGGGCAGATCATTCCCAAGCACCTGTTCGAAAAGTACAAGGGCGGCAATTCGCGCGACGCGCCGGGCAATCTGGTGCCGGTCGGCACCGGCCCCTACATGTTCGCCGATTTCAAACCGGGCGATCTCGTCCGCGGCAAACGCAACCCGAACTACCACATGCCCAACCGGCCCTATTTCGATCTGATCGATATGAAGGGCGGCGGCGAGGCGGTGTCGGCGGCACGCGCCGTCTTGCAGACCGGCGAATACGATTTCGCCTGGAACCTGCAAGTCGAGGACGAGATCCTGAAACGCCTCGAACAGGGCGGACACGGCCATATTCTGATCACGCCGACCGGCAATATCGAGCATATCGAGCTCAATCAGACCGATCCGTCGAAAACCGTCGATGGCCAGCGCTCAAGCATCAAGACGACGCATCCGTTCCTGACCGATCCGGCGGTGAAGGAGGCGTTCAACCTGCTGGTCGACCGCGCCTCGGTGCAGCAGTACATCTATGGTCGCACCGGCGTCGCCACCGCCAATTTCATCAATAATCCAAAGCGGTTCCGCTCGCCCAACACGCACTATGAATTCAACGTCCAGAAGGCGATCGCGCTCCTCGACAAGGGCGGCTGGAAGCCCGGCGCCGACGGCATCCGGGAGAAGAATGGCGTCAAGTTGAAAGTCGTGTTCCAGACCTCGGTCAATGCACCGCGCCAGAAGAACCAGGAAATCATCAAGGAAGCCTGCCAGAAGGCCGGCATCGCGATGGAATTGAAGGCCATCCTGGCCTCGGTGTTCTTCTCGTCCGATATCGGCAACCCCGACACGTATCGCAAGTTCTATACCGACCTGCAGATGTTCACGACGGTAATGGGGCAGCCGGATCCGCAGGAATTCATGCGCCAGTTCCTGTCGACCGAGGTGGCGCAGCGGGAAAATAAATGGCAGGGGCGCAACACCACGCGCTGGCGCAACCCGGAATACGACGCCCTGTTCGACGCCGCCGAGAACGAACTCGATCCAGTCAAGCGCGCCGGGTTGTTCATCAAGATGAACGACATGGTCGTCAATGATGTCGTCATCATTCCGGAGATCTACCGCCCGGTCGTATCGGGGGTCGGGACAGGGTTGAACGTGTGGATCAGCGGCTGGGACAGCAACTTCTGGGCCTTGCAGGACTGGTATCGCAATGCGTGAGGCCGGCGCGCCGGTGGTGCGCGGCGAGTCGTCCCGCGGCTGAGGCGGCTCGGCCTTGTTCAATTACCTCGTCAGGCGCGTGCTGATCGCGTTGCCGAGCCTATTGGGGATCAGCGTCATCCTGTTCACGGTGCTGGCGCTGGCGCCCGGCGATCCGTTCAGCGAACTGGCCAACGACCCGTCGATCCCGCCGGCGGTCGCCGCAGCGCTGCGCCACAAATTCGGCCTCGATGATCCGATCTACCTGCGCTACTTCCACTGGCTCGTCGCGATGCTGCACGGCGATTGGGGGTACTCGTTCGCCAGCCGGGTCGATGTCTCGACCCTGATCATGCAGCGCTTGCCGACCACCCTCTATGTTCTGGGGGCATCGCAGATCCTGGCGCTGTGCGTAGCGTTGCCGGTCGGGGTTTACGCCGGCGTCCGTCCCTATTCGCTCGGCGACCAGATCGCCAGCACGCTGGCCCTGATCGGCTTCTCGATCCCGACCTTTTTCACCGGCCTCGTCTTGATCCTGATCTTCAGCATCTGGCTCGACTGGCTGCCGTTTGTCTACCGCACCGATATCAGCGCCACCGGGTTCGCATGGTATTGGGCCTACATCAAGGAGGCGATCATGCCGGTCGCCGTGCTCGGGCTGTTTCAGGGCGCGGTGTGGACGCGGTTTGTGCGCGCCTCGGTGCTCGACGTCGTCCGCCTGGATTACGTCACGACCGCGCGCGCCAAGGGATTGGCGGAACACATGGTGGTGCTGAAGCACATTACGCGCAACGCGCTGATCCCGGTCGTGACGCTGGTCGCGCTGTCGATGCCGATCGTCTTTGGCGGCGCCGTCGTGACCGAGCAGATTTTCCGCGTGCCCGGCATCGGCTCCTTGCTGATCAGCGCGATCCTCAACAACGACACGCCGGTGATCATGGGGGTGACGTTCATCTTCTCGTGCCTCGTCATCGTGTTCAACCTGGTCGCGGACCTGTTGTATGGCTGGCTCGACCCCCGCATCTCCTATCGCTGAGGCGGAGCTGGCGACCGCTGCCGCCTCGCTCGCCGCGGCGGCGCCGGCCCGGCGCAAGACGCTCGGCGGCGAAGCATGGCGGCGGTTCCGGCGCCACCGCCTGGCGGTGGCGAGCGCCCTGATCCTGGGGCTGATGATCTTTGCCGTGCTGTGCGGCTCGCTGATCTGGCCGGTGCCGATCAACGCGATCGATTTTGCCGCCCACCTGCAGGGGCCGAGCCTCGCTCATCCGCTCGGCACCGACGATCTCGGCCAGGACCTGCTGGCGCGCATGCTGTATGGCGGCCGCATCTCGCTGGCAGTCGGGTTTGCCTCGATGCTGATCGCGGTCGTCGTCGGCACGCTGGTCGGCGCCGTCGCCGGTATGTCGCGCAGCACGGTCGATACCGGCCTCGTCTGGCTGATCGACCTGTTTCTGTCGCTGCCGCAACTGCCGTTGCTTTTGCTGCTGATCTATCTGTTCCGCAGTTCGCTGCGCAGGCTGGCGGGGCTCGAAGTCGGCACGTTCATCCTGATCGTCGTCGTGATCGGCGGTTTTCGCTGGATGTCGGTCGCACGGTTGGTGCGGGCGCAGTTTCTGTCGCTGCGGGAAAAGGAGTTTGTCGAGGCGGCGCGCGCCCTCGGCGCGACGCCGTGGCGCCAGGTCGTGCACCATATCCTGCCCAACGCGTTCGGCCCGGTCATCGTCGCCGCGACGATCGAGGTCGCGAACGCGATCATCGCCGAGTCGACG
>DATJUL010000395.1:0-2825 GCA_035502295.1 Allostellaceae bacterium
CCGCCCCAACTCGCCACCCCTTGGTGACCTTTGCACGCACCGCTACGGGATGGGCCAGAGAAGGTCGTTCCATCTTTGCAGGTGGCGGTCACGGTTGCCGAGTGCGCGGCAAGCGGCAGCAAAGTTGCAAGCGCAAATAGCGGCATTAGCAGGCGAGGTTTCATAGGGCGTTGCCTCCTCTCGTGGTCAGCCTGTGATCTCCGGTTCGCGCTCTGTCATCGGCCCGGGATCATGTTTCTGGTCTCCGGCGCTTCTTCGTCGCATATCGGGCCGGGCCGGTTGCTGTACCGTGTCCACTATTGCGGCAATGAGATTGCAACATGCAAAGTTATCACTAATTCGTGAGTCTTCGGTTCCTGGCATCGGTTCCGTTTAGAGTAGCGATAGCAGAGGGGAGAAACCAGTATGAGTGGATTGCTCGGCCAGCTCGTCGGCACTTTTCTCGAAGGCCAATCGGGCGCGCAGCCTTCAGCGATTACCGGGATCGTACAGCAGATCGTTGCCGGGAGCGGAAGCGGCGGTGGCGTGGCAGCACTCATCTCCCGTTTCGAGGCCGCAGGCTTGGGTCAAAATGCGCAGTCTTGGGTGTCAACGGGCCCGAATCAGGCGGTTTCACCTGATCAGTTGAGCCAGGTCTTCTCGGCGGACGAGATCGGGAATTGGGCCAAGCAGGCCGGTACGAGCCCCGATGCCATCTTGAATGTACTCGCGGAAGCGCTGCCCAAGGCAGTGGACCATGTGACGCCGAACGGCCAGATGCCGCCGCAGACCGCGGATCTGGCTGGGATGCTGCAGAAACTAATGGGCAGCCACGACGCAACGGCGTAGCCGGCGACCCGTCACGACGCGGGCGCGTACAACCCCGCTGCCCGTGCCCGGACTTTGATCAGCGATGCCAACAGATCCAGCGTCGGTGTCGGTACACCCATCATGCGCGCCATCTCCAGCGGCACAGTGTAGAGTGCATCGATCTCCATCGGCCGGCCTGCGAGCAGGTCCTGCAGGATGCTCGGCCGGTGGTCAAGCTTCATGTTGGTCGCCACGGTCCGCTCAACATCCACGACCAGTGAGCGGCCCATGGCGTGGGCAAGGGCCTCGGCCTCGGCAAGCACGCGGCGCGACGTTTCAACCAGCACGGGTTCCTCGTGCGTCGCCCGGACAGGCGATTGCGTCAGCACGCACATCGGCCCGGCGCTGAGGTTGAAGATCAGCTTCTGCCAAATCAGATCGCGGATCTTCTCGCTGACCGCGGCCGTAAGCCCGGCCGCCCGGAACGCGCCGGCCAGTGCCTCTACCCGCGGCGAGATGCTACCGTCCGGCTCGCCGAATGTGACCCCCAGCGTATCGCCGGCGATCATGCGCACGAGGCCCGGCGCCGGCACCGAGCTTGCCGGCCAGGCGATACCGCCGATCGCCCGCTCCGGCCCAACCGCCCGCCGCATCGCGTCGCCGGGATCCAGCCGCGCGAGCCGCCTGCCATCCAACGGACCGCCATGGGCGTGAAAATACCACCAGGGGATGCCGTTCATGATAAAGGCGACGCTCGTTTCGGGGCCGAGCAACGGGGCGATCGAGGCCGCCACAGCCGGCAGCGACGGCGCCTTTACTGTGACGATCACTGCGTCCTGCGGACCGAGCTCGGCCGGCCGGTCGCTCGCCGCGAGCTTTGCGCGGATGGTGCGCGACGCGGTCTCGACGGTCAGCCCATCCGCGCGGATCGCCGCCAGATGCGGCCCGCGGGCGACAACTGACACCTTGGCGCCGCTCTCGGCGAGCACGCCGGCGAGCCAGCCGCCGATCGCGCCGGCGCCGAAGACGCACAGCCTCACGATAGGATTTCGAGCGCCGCGCGCGCCACCGCCTGGACGCCCAGGCCGATGCAACGCTCATCGGGCTGGTACGCAGAGTTGTGCAGCCGGTCTTTCCGTCCCGGCTGACCGGAACCGATCCGCAACTGGAAGCTTGGCACGAGCTCCGCCATCAGTGCGAAATCCTCGGCGCCGAGCGTTGGTTCGCCTTGTTCGATCACATCACCCAACTGCTTCTTCACTGCCGCAACAGTGGGATCGATTACCCTGTCGTCGTTCACCAGCGGCGGCACGCCGCGGTGATATTCAAGGTCGCAGCCGACACGCATGCCCTGTTGGATGCCCGCGCACAGGCGGCGGATTGCCTGCTCCGCAACGTCACGCACGTCGTTGTGCAAGGTGCGCACGGTGCCCAGAATCTGCACCTGATCGGGGATGATGTTGCGCGCCGTGCCGCCGTGGATCGCGCCCACCGTCACCACAGCCGGGCGCATCGGCGGTACCTCGCGCGAGACCACCGTTTGGAGTTGCAGCACCAAATTGGCAGCGGCGACGATCGGATCGACTGCTTTATGGGGATGCGCGGCGTGACCCGAGCGGCCGCGCACGACGATCTCGAACCCGTCGGCGGCGGCCAGCGCGGGACCGCGCACGAAACCGAAGTGGCCGGCCGGCAGGTTCGGATGATTGTGGAAGCCGAGCGCATAGGTGATGTCCGGTTGGTTCATCACGCCTTCTGCGATCATCGCCTGCATGCCGCCGATCGCCTCCTCGGCGGGCTGGAAGATCAGCTTCACCGTACCGGCGAGCTGCGACGCCAACTCCTGCAGCACCGAAGCGACACCGAGCAGCGTGGTGGTGTGGATGTCGTGCCCGCACGCGTGCATCAGGCCGGGGACGGTGCTGGCGAAGGGCAGGCCGGTCTGCTCCTCGATGGGCAGCGCGTCCATGTCGGCGCGGATGGCAAGCACGGGGCCCGACCTGCCGCCTTCGATCAGGCCGACCACACCGGTCTTG
>DATJUL010000396.1:0-3923 GCA_035502295.1 Allostellaceae bacterium
TGGTGAACAAGAGCGTCGGGTCGTTGCGCGGCACGAGCGGGCTCGACGCCACGACCTCATGGCCGTGGCGGGCGAAATAATCGAGAAACGCGGCGCGGATATCGTTGGTCGATTGCATGCGGAAGACTCTGGCGCTTTTCCGCCGGCCTGCAAGAGGCAATCGGGGATGGCCGGTATAGAAGCGGCGGACGGCACTCTACACGCGAAAACCGGCTACCCGTCCGCGCGCCAGACCGCGACGATCGTCTTGCCGAAGCGGCGGCCGAGCAACGGGTCGAGCCGGCGCGACAGCGGTACGAGGAAGGCGTCCCAAACCGCGATCTGCCGCCGCGTCGGCATGGGCTGTGCCAGCAGCGCGCGGTTGGCGAGCGAGGCGAAAAACCCGGCGCAATCGAGCATCGCGCACATGACGAGCGGAGCTCGCGGCGGACCGAGCCGCGCGAGGCGCACCCGGCCGTAGCGCCGGTAATGGCCGACCGCGGCATCGAACGGGCTGAACAGAAACTCATGCGCCGGCGCAAGCACGACGAGATGCCCGCGGTCCGCCAAGTGCCGCCGCGCGCGCGCCAGTTCGGCCGCATCGTCGGCGATGTGTTCGAGTACATCGATGTAGAGGATCGTGTCGAATTGCGTTCCCTCGTCAAGGTTCGCGGTGGTGCCGACCAGCACCCGGCATTGCCGGGGAGGCAGGGCGCCTGCGGCAATCTGCGGTTCGATGCGGCGCGCCAAAGCCGGATCCGGTTCGAGGCAGGTCCATTCGGCGACGCGCGGGCTGGCGAGAAACCGGATGTTGGACCCGATGCCGGCGCCGACATCAAGCACCCGGCCGGCGATGAACGGCCGCAGAACGCTGCCGACATAGGATTTCCAATGGACGGCCTCGGCAAACAGTTCGAGTTCGCCGCTGATGCAGGGTTGGCTCACCGGCGGCCCTAGGATGCCGATTTCTGCAACACGGTTCGGCGCGACAACGCGAACAGCCGCGGCGCCGCCGTGACGAGCAGCCCGTCGAGGGCGGCAACGGCGCGCAAAACCGGGCCGGGCAGGGCCGGCATCGGGATTTTCGATGTGACGCCGCCTGAGGCCAGAAACAGCAGGAATTCGCACGGCGCATCGTCGATGATTTTCAGGTCGGGAACCCGCGATTCGAAGGTATCGCGGCAATCGAACAGCAAATTCGACACCGCATTATTGCCGGACCACGGGTCCTGTGGGTCATTCGCAATCGCGTTTTCGGCGAACACATCGACATCCCAGGAATATCCTTCGTGCTGCGTGAGGCGCAACAAGAGCCGCAGCAGCAGCGAACAATAAGCCTCGTTCAGCAGCACGACGCCGCTCGGCTTCAACACGCGCGCCGCCTCGCGCAGAAACCGCGATGGCGCGGCGAAATGGTGCAGCGCGTTGGACACAATCAGCACGTCGATCGACGCGTCGCACAGTGCCAGGCGGTCCGCGGACATCGCGACATCGAGCCAAGGGTTGGCGACGACATCGCTCAAGAGCGGCTTGTGCGACAGATAGCGCGCCGACAGGCCGGCGCCGGCGCCCAATTCGACGACGATCGCATGCCCCTCGATCCACGCTTCCATCCAGCGATAGCGCTGCCGCAGCAGGTAGTCGAGGTTGCGGAACGGAGCACGCTCGAAGGCCGCCCGACTGGCCGCCGGATCGCCGGAATGGCGCAACCGCTGCCGCGATTTGTCGGCAAAAAACGGCGTCGCGAGCAGGCGGGGCCGGCGACGCGCCAGCGCGGCGGCGGTCACGGCGTCGCCGCGCGCGACAGCCGGTCGCCATCGAAGGTTTGCCGCTCGGCGATGAATTGCCGCGCGTCGAGGATCGGCACGATCGGCCGATTGCTGCGGCCCGCCAGCATCGTCAGCGTCGCCGCGACGACGACGACCAGAGTCTGCACGAGCACGATCAACAGATCGCCCGCCGCGATCGTGGCCCAGCCCGGAATCGCCAGGTTCGTGCCGAAGCGGATGCCGGCAACAGCAACGATGCCGAGCGCGGCGGCCACGCCAATCGCCGCAGCGCCGAGCAGCACGCGCACGAAAATCATGTCGGTATGCACCGACAAGGCGCTGAGCCCATGCACGATCAGCCCGATCAGGTTCATATGCGAGCGGCCGGCAAAGCGACGCCCGCGCGCGATCGCGACCTCCCGATAGGGCAGGCGCGAGCGCATGATCGCGGCGGCGAGATGGTTCCACAGCTCAGGCATGTAGACGAGGCGGCGCACCGCGGTGATCGGCAGCAGCGAGAAGTTGCCGAACCGGATCGCGTGTCCTGTCAGCACATGAAACAATGCCCGGTAGAGGTGATACCACACCCGGAAGGTCCACGGCTCCGAGCGCCGTGCCCGTCGCGCCAACACGATCGCGCCGGGGTCGTCGCGGCTCGCGGCGAGCAGCATCGCGATATCGCTCGGGCGATCTTCGCCGTCGCCGTCCATGACGACGGCCGCCTCGCACAGGGGGCTGTCGGCAACCACGCACAGCCCGACCGCAATCGCCCGCTGGTGGCCGAGATTGAGCGCCAGACGGATGATGTCGAGGCTGACGATGCAGCAGCCGGGCGGCAGGTTGAGCGCCGCCGGAGCGAACGGCGCGAGGGAGCCGTCGTCGATGGCATAGAGGCGAAGCGCCAGGCCGCTTGCGGCAAATTGCCGGGCGAGATCGGCGACGAGCGTCGCAAACGACGCCCAGTCGTCGAGCACCGGGACGACGACGGCGATGGACCTGATCACCCGGTTCGCCTCCGATCAGCGACGCGCCCGACAATCATCGCCAATATATGCTTAAGACATGTTAAACGAACTGTTCCGGCAGGCGGGGCATCGGCGTTCAGCTACGGTTAACGCGCCGGCATTAGGCTTGCTGCGGCTTCGCGTTTCGCTCCAAGGCCGACCCGATGTTCCGCCTGCTCGCCGCCCGCCCGCCACGCTACGGCTTTGCGATCCCGCTGGCGGCGCTCGCGCTGTTCGGCATGTTTGCGCTGCTGTGGGCGACGGGGCTGCAGCCGATCGGCAGAGAGGCGCTGCGGCTTGTCGGCATCGAGCCCGGGCCGTTTCCGTTTCTCGATATCCACGCGGTGCTGGCGGCGGCGGAATGCCAACGGCTGGGCATCGATGTCTATGTATCAAACCCGTGCGATGTCTTCGGCCGGGTCCATGTTTACTCGCCGCTGTGGCTCCCCTTGGTGCCGCCGGGCATCGGCACCGCCGCGACGCCCTGGGTCGGCGCCGGCCTCGACCTGTTGTTTCTCGCCTCGCTCGGATGGCTGATCCGGCCACGCTCGAACCGAGAATTCCTTGTCTTGGCGCTCGCGGTGTTCTCCCCGGCGACGTTTTACGCCGTCGAGCGGGCCAACAACGAGCTCGTCATCTTTCTGCTCGTTCTGGTCGCCGGGCTGCTGCAGGCCGGATCGCGCCGCGCACGGTTCTGCTCCTACGGGCTGATCGTCGTTGCCGCGCTGCTCAAATACTTCCCGGCGGTGCTGCTCGCCCTCGCGGCGCGCGAGAAGCGGCGCGACGCGCTGCTCGTCACGGGCGCCGCGGTGCTGGCCGCAGCGCTGTTCTTGATCTGCTACCGCGACGTCTTTGCGACGGCCTTGGCGAATATTCCGCACCTGTCCTACTACACCGACTCGTTTTCGGCGCGGAACCTGCCGTTCGGCCTGGCGACCGGGCTGCCGTGGGTGAAGGAACAACAGTCGTTCGCGTTTGTGCTGTTTGCGATCATGACCGCACTGGCGCTGGTCTGGTTGCGCCGCGCGGTGATCCTGCTCGACGGTGCCGGGCTCGATTGGACGACGAGCGAGGTGCGCTTTGCGGCCATCGGCGGCCTGCTCCTGACCGGCGTTTTCTTCGCTGGGCAAAACGTCAATTACCGCTGCATCCATTTCCTGTTTGTGCTGCC
>DATJUL010000397.1:0-2540 GCA_035502295.1 Allostellaceae bacterium
CATCAGTTCGATCGCGAACAGGACGCCGCCGATCGGCGTGTTGAACGCGGAGGCGATGCCGCCGCCGGCGCCGGCGGCGACGAGTGTGATGCGCTGGCCGGGGGTCATGCGGATGATCTGCCCGAGCGTCGAGCCGACCGCCGCGCCGATCTGGATCATCGGCCCCTCGCGCCCGACGGTTGCGCCGGTGCCGATCGCGACCGCCGACGCGACCGATTTGATGACCGCGACGACCGGCCGGATGCGGCCGGCATTGTAATAGATCGCGTCCATGACCTCGGGCGCGCCATGGCCGCGCGTCTCGGGCGCGAAATTGACCAGAAAGGTGACGATGACGGCGCCGCCGACCGGCACGAGGATGATCGCTGCGCCCCACGGGCTCGGCGGGGTGAACAGGTTGGCGTCATAGCGGAAATGGGCGAGGCCGAGGAACGCCAGGTTGTGCAGTAGGCCGATCAGGTAGCGGAAGAAAACCGCGCCGAGGCCGGTGGCGATGCCGACGCCGAAGGCCAGGATGCTGAGGATCACGAGGCCGATCGGCTGCGAATCACGGTCTTCCTGGCCGGCGGCATGCAGCGCGGCGCCGGCGGTCTCAGACTTGCTGGCGGGGGCGCCGGCTTTCACTGCGGCCGCTGGATCTCCTCGCGCGTGACGACCACCTCGCCCGAGGCACGCAGACGCACGAGGTTGACGGTGCCGGCGTGGTGCGGCGCGCCGGAATAATAGGCCGGCACGGCGCCATCGCCGACCCGCGCAGCGCGGTCCCAATGGCCGAGCGCGAGGTAATCGGCGCCGGTCGCGGCGATCATCTGGTCGCTGATCAGCCAGGATGGGCGCAGCGGGTTGGCCCAGGTCTCGGGCGGCTCATAATGGCCGTGTCCCATCGCGATCTGCCAGCGCGCCGCGCCGCGCGGCGGCGGGTCAGCAAGCGGCGCCATATCGTGGTAATCGCGGTGCGGGTTGCCCCACACGTCCAACCCGTGCTGCGGAAACGCGACGATCCGTTCATTGGTGATGCCGAGGATCGCGACGTTCTGGATTTCATCGAAGCGGCCGCGCAGCCAGATCGAATCCGCCGTCGCCGGGTCGTGGTTGCCGGGCAGGATCACGACCGGCAGGCGGCAATCGGCGAGCGCCTGGCCGGCGCGGTCGATCGTCGCCCCGGTCACCTGGTGGTTGTCGAACGTGTCGCCGGCCAGCAGCACGATGTCGGCGCCGAGCCGGCCCGCTGCCGCCAGCACCGATTTGAGGCCGCCGGTGCCGTCGCCGCCATGCATTGCGGCGACTCGGTCGTCATCGACATGCAGATCGGAGCTGTGGACGAGCCGGATTTCGCTGCGTGCGATTGTATTGGTCATTGGGGGTTCTATAGCCCCCGCGCCGGCCGGCGCGCAATGCAGCGGAAGCGAATTTCAGCTGCGTTCGAAATCGCTGCGTTCGGTGACCGGCAGGCCATAGAGGCGGCGGCGCAGGCAATCGAGACCGAGTTCGATCGCCCCCAGGCGGACCCACTCGCGCCCACCCAGAATGCGCGAGCGGCGACTATCGACGAGGCCGTCCTCGGCGGCGATCGCCAGACAGATCGTGCCGCCGAAATCAATGCGGTCGGGGCCGTCATCGAGGTCGATCAGCACGGCCAGCGCGTGGCTCGCGCCGGCGGCGCGGCGCGCCGCTTCGGCGACTGCCTCGGCGCCGTCACGGCTGATCTCCGCCGGCAGGGGCGCGCGCAATGCATCCCAGATCTCGCCGATATCGCGTGACACCAGGCCGCGCTTCAGGATGCGCTCGGCGCCGTCGAGTGGCGCGATGCGCGCCGCGATCTGCCCGCCGGTATAGGTCTCGACGATCGCCAGCGAGCCGCCCTCGGCCGTCAGCTTTTTCAGGATCACGCCCTCCAGCGTGTCGTCGTCCTCGGCCATGATGAAGTTGCCGAGCCGCCGGCGGATCTCGGCGGCGACCGGCTCCAACTTGGCGGCGATATCCGCGTCATCGGCGCCGCGCACCGTCACCTTGGTCTCGATCTGCGGGTAATGGGCGCGGAAGCCCAATTTGGCGCTGCCGTCCGGCACGAGCGCCTCGACCCCTTCCAGCAGTTGATCGACATGGCTTTCGCCGAGGCCGTAGCAATGAAAGCGCTTGAGGCGGATCGTTCCCGGCGCGCCGCTTTTCGCGAGCAGGCGCGGGATGATCTGTTCCTCCAGCATGCGGCGCAATTCGCGCGGCACGCCGGGGGTGAAGAAAAACCGCGCCTGGCCGATATCCATCGCAAAGCCACAGGCGGTGCCGATCGGGTTGTCGAGGATTTCCGATCCCGCCGGCAGCATCGCCTGTTTCTTGTTGTTCGGCGACATCGTACGGCCGCGGCGCTGGAAAAAACCTGCCATCGTCGTCAGCCATTCCTCGTTCAATGCGAGATCGACGCCGGCGGCGCGCGCCGCGATCTCCTGCGACAGGTCGTCGATCGTCGGCCCGAGTCCGCCGTTGACGATGACCGCGTCGGCGCGCGCGCCGGCCTGCACAAAGGCGGCGAGCAATGTCTC
>DATJUL010000398.1:0-4100 GCA_035502295.1 Allostellaceae bacterium
CGATCCACGACCTGCCGACGCGCCGCTTTCGGCGCGACCCGCGCGGCGCCCGCGCCGACATGCGCGCCACCTTGCGCGCCGCGCTGCGTTCGGGCGGGCTCGTCGAGCTGAAACGCAAGAGCCGCCGGATGCGGCCGCCCCCCCTCGTGGTGCTGTGCGATATCTCCGGTTCGATGAGCCGTTACAGCCGCATGTTCCTGCATTTCATGCATTCGATCACGAATGACCGCGACCGCGTCTTCACCTTCGTGTTCGGCACGCGGCTCACCAACATCACGCGCTATCTGCGCTACCGCGATGTCGATGTGGCGCTCGACAAGGTGGCAGGCGCGGTCGAGGACTGGTCCGGCGGCACCCGCATCGGCCACTCGCTGCGCGACTTCAACCGGCTGTGGTCGCGCCGCGTGTTGGGACAGGGCGCGGTCGTGCTGCTGATCACCGACGGCCTCGACCGCGACGCCGGCACCGGCCTCGCGCATGAGATGGACCGGCTGCACCGCTCGTGCCGCCAGCTGATCTGGCTCAATCCGCTGTTGCGCTACGAGGGGTTCGAGCCAAGATCATTGGGCATGAAGGCGATGCTGCCCTATGTCGACGAGTTCCGCCCGGTGCACAACCTGGAAAGCCTGGAAGTGCTGGTCGGGGTCATCAGCGGCGCAGCGCAGCGCCACAGCGCGGCGGCGATCGCGCAGGAACGCTTCGGGTTGAGAGAAGAGGACTGAAGGACATGAGCGATCATCAGCAGATACTCGAACAGGCGGCGGCGTGGCGCGGGGAGGGCAAGGGCGTCGCGCTGGCGACCGTCGTGTCCACCTGGGGATCGTCGCCGCGGCCGGCCGGCGCCAAGCTCGCGGTCAGCGAGGACGGCGCCTTTGTCGGCTCGGTGTCGGGCGGCTGCGTCGAAGGCGCGGTCATCGAGGAGGCGCAGGACACGATCCGCGACGGCAAGCCGCGCCTCCTCGATTTCGGCGTGTCCGACGAGCAGGCGTGGGAAGTCGGTCTCGCCTGCGGCGGCAAGATCGCGGTCTTTGTCGAGCGCGTCGAATGAAGACCCGCCACATCGATGCTGTGCTGGCGGCGAGCAAGGCCGGCCGCACCGTCGCGCTCGCCACCGAACTCAAAAGCGGCGCGCAGCTGCTGATCGGCAGCGAGATGCACGAAGGCGATCTGGCGCTCGACGGCGCGGCGCTCGCCGCGGCGCGCGCCGCCTTGCGCTCGGGCCGCAACACGACGCTGGAGACGCCGGCGGGACGCGTCTTCGTGCAGGTGTTCAGCCCGCCGCGGCGCTGCTTTGTGGTCGGCGCGGTGCATATCGCGCAGCCCTTGGTGCCGATGCTGATCGCCTGCGACTACCAGCCGATCGTCATCGACCCGCGCGGTGCCTGGGCGACCGAAGCGCGCTTCCCCGGCGTTGAGCTGTCGACCGAATGGCCGGACGAGGCGATGGCGCGGCTGAAGCCCGATGGCGCCTCGGCCATCGTCGCACTCACGCATGACCCGAAAATCGACGATCCGGCGCTGGCGGCGGCGCTGCGCTCCGACGCGTTCTACATCGGCGCGCTGGGATCTCGGCGCAATCACGAGCGGCGCCTGCAGCGCCTCGCAGCCGAGCATGGCTTCAGCGCCGACGACCTCGCGCGCATTCACGGCCCGATCGGGCTCAACATCGGCGCCGTATCGCAGGCCGAGATCGCGGTGTCGATCGTCGCCGAGATTACCCAGGTGCTGCACCGGGCCAGCGATAAAGATGCGATAAAGGCCGCGGCGGAATGAAACGATCTGCCCCTCACCCTGTCCCTCTCCCCGTGAACGGGGAGAGGGGACGTGTATGCGATCCCGCCAGTCCAGTCCGATCGGTCGACCCGGCGCTGCTGCATCTCTCCCTCTCCCCGCGTGCGGGGAGAGGGCCGGGGTGAGGGGGAAGAAGCCGTGAAATTCGGCGAGATCCGGGTCAGCGATGCGGCGGGCGCGATCCTCGCGCACAGCCTTCGCTTCGGGCAGACGGCGCTGAAGAAGGGGCGCGTGCTGTCGGCCGATGATGTCGCCGCGCTCGCGGCCGCCGGCGTCGATCGCGTCGTCGCTGCGCGGCTCGATCCGGGTGATCTGCGCGAGGACGAAGCGGCCGACCGCATCGCCGCCGCGATCGCCGGCCCGAATGTCGCGACCGCGCCTGCCTTTACCGGCCGCGCCAATCTGTTCGCCGACGCGAAGGGCCTCCTGGTGTTCGACCGCGACCGGCTCGATCGGGTCAACCTCGTCGATGACGCGGTGACGGTCGGGACCTTGCCGCCCTACGCGGTCGTCGAGCCGCGCCAGATGGTCGCGACGGTCAAGATCATCCCGCTTGCGGTCGCCGAGAGCGCGGTTGCGCGGGCCGCGGAGTTCGCGGCGCAGGGCGGGAAGCTGCTGGGGGTCGCGGCGTTTGTGCCGCGGCGCGTCGCGCTGATCCAGACGCGGCTGCCCGGCCTCAAGGAAAGCATCCTCGACAAGACCCGCGACATCACCGAAGAGCGCCTCGCCGCGCTCGGCTCGACCCTCGCCGCAGAAGAGCGCTGCGACCACCGCGCCGCCGATCTCGCGCCGCATATCGCCGCCGCGGTCGAAGCCGGCGCCGAACTCGTGCTGGTGCATGGCGCCTCGGTCATCGTCGATCGCCGCGACGTGATCCCCGAGGCGATCGAGGCGGCGGGCGGCCGGGTCGAGCATTTCGGCATGCCGGTCGATCCCGGCAACATGCTGCTGTTGGGCCGTCTGCGCGACGTGCCGGTGCTGGGCCTGCCGGGTTGCGCCCGCTCGCCGAAGGAGAACGGCTTCGATTGGGTGTTGCAGCGCCTGTGCGCCGGGTTGCCGGTCGGCCGCGACGAGATCATGAAGATGGGCGCCGGCGGCCTTCTCGCCGAGATCCCGTCGCGCCCGCTGCCGCGCGCCGCGGCCGGCGCCGCGCCAAAGCCGCCCGAGAAAACAGTCCGGCAGGTCAATTCAAGCGTCGGGCCGCGCATCGCCGCGCTGCTGCTGGCGGCCGGCCGGTCGAGCCGCATGGGCGGCCCGAACAAACTCCTCGAACCGATCGACGGGGTGCCGATGGTCGCGCGCTCGGCGCAGCGCCTCTTATCGTCGCACGCCCGGCCGATCGTCGCGGTCATCGGCAACGACGCCGAGCGGGTCGATGCCGCGTTGGGCCGGCTGCCGGTCGAGCGGGTGCGCAACCCGTCCTTCGCCGACGGTCTCTCGACGTCGCTGAAATGCGGCCTCGCCGCGTTGCCCGCCGATATCGACGGCGTCGTCGTCTGCCTCGGCGATATGCCGCTGATCACCGGGCGCGACATCGACCGGCTGATCGCCGCCTTCAACCCGGTGGAAGGGCGCGCGATCATCGTACCGATGCGGCGCGGCAAGCGCGGCAACCCGGTGCTGTGGGCGAAACGCTTCCTGCCGGAAATGGCGGAGTTGGCGGGCGATGTCGGCGCCAGGCACCTGATCGGCCAACACGCCGAGCTGGTCTATGAGGTCGAGATGGAGTCGGACGGCGTGCTCGTCGATATCGACACGCCCGACGCACTCGCCGCGCTGCGCGACCGGCTGAAGCCCACCGCGGCCTAACTCGCGGCAGGTTGCTTGCAGCTCTGATATATCATATACGAAGGATCATGCCGGGACATTCGCCGGCAGCCGCACGACGATGGAGCGGAACGCATGAGCAAAGCTCTCGCAGGGGTGCGCATCCTCGATATGGGCCACGTCCAGGCGGCGCCGACCGCGACGCAGCTCTTGGCGTGGATGGGCGCCGACGTGATCAAGGTCGAGATGCCGGGGCGCGGCGACATCACGCGCGGCCAATTGCGCGATGTGAAGGGCGCCGACAGCCTCTATTTCACGATGCTCAATTCCAACAAGCGCTCGATCACGATCAACCTGAAGTCGCCCGGCGGCAAACAGGTATTGGAAGAGCTGGTCCGGCGCTCGGATATCGTCGTCGAGAATTTCGGTCCCGGCGTGCTCGACCGCCAGGGGTTTACCTGGGAGCGGTTTCAGGAATTGAACCCACGCGTCATCTATGCCTCGATCAAGGGGTTCGGCCCGGGCCGCTATGCCGATTTCAA
>DATJUL010000399.1:0-12254 GCA_035502295.1 Allostellaceae bacterium
AGCGGCATCTGCTCGGTGTCTGACGATACCGCGTAGACGTCGAAGCGCGGCAGCAACCGCTCCGGCGCGGCGCACGCACCGGTCATGATGACGCTTTGCTGCACGCCCAGCCGCTCCGCCCGCGCCGCGAGTTCGCGGCGCTCGGGCCCGTCGCCGACGATGACGAGCTGCACCGCCCGTTCGCGCGCGATCAGCGCGAAGGCATCGAGCAGCCGTCCGAGATTTTTTTCGGCTCGCAATCCGGCCACGGTGCCGATGACCGGGGTACCGGCCCGGATGCCGGCCGCAGCGGCAAATTCGCGATCGCACGGCATGCCAAAGCGATCGCAATCGACGCCGTTGGGGATATAAAGCACGTGTTGGTCGGGCAGGCGCCAGGTGTCGCGGGCGATGCGATGCAAGACCTGCGACGGCACCATCACGGCGCTGCGCCGCAACAGCAGCCGGCGCGCCCAGACCCGCCGCGGCATCTGGCGCGACGCCTCTTCCGGGCCGAACCCGTCTTCGAGGTGAAGGTGCGCGACCCGGCCGTCGAGATTGGCCAGCGCCCATTCCACCGTGCCCCAATTCGCGGTAACGAGCAGGTCGGGTTCGACGCTGCGCAGGGTGCGCCGGAACTGCCGCATATTCGCAACGGCGACCCCGACGCCGCGACCCTTGCGCACCGGCACCTCGATCAGCCGAACATCGAGATCGTCGGCGAGATGGGCCAAGGCGTCCGTCACGCCGTCCATGGCGATGATCACATGGCGATAGCGGCGGCCGAAATGATTGGCGAGTTGTACAAACCGCATTTGCGGTCCGCCGATCTCGAGGGTGCTGAACACATGGAGGAGGGTGCGGATCGACTGGGTCATTGATCGCGATAAACACGGATGCCGTGCTCGATGAAATATTCGCGATCGGCAGCCGGCCGCCACCCCAAATCTCTCTTGACATCATTGCAATCGAAATGCGCCATCAATCCCCACGACAAAAAATCGCGCAGCGCCGGTGCCGGTGCCGATGTGCGCCCGCTGAGCCGCTTGACGGCCCATTTTGCCATATCCTGCGACCAGAACATCGCTGCGTGCTTGGGGTGAAAGCGCAGCGGCCGGTCGAGAGAGCGCGCCAATTCCGCGATATATTCGCGGGCGCTGAGACGCACATCGCCGACCAGGTTGTAGGCGCGTCCGGCGATATCGGGCGTGACGCATGCCTGCCATATCGCCGCCGCCACGTCTTCCGCCAGCACAAACGGCAGCGGGTTGCGTCCGGCGTTCCAGCCGAGACAATGCTGCTCATTGTTGAAAAAGCCGAGGCCGCTGTGGAAGGCTAATCCGCCCTCGCCGACGACGATGCCCGGACGCAGGATGCAAACCGGCAGCCCCTCGCTTTCGTGCAGGGCTGACAGCAGGCGATCGCAATCAGCCTTGCCGCGCGAATAGGCGTTGCGCCGATCGGAGAGCGGGTCGGGAGGCGTCGAGCCGGTGATCGGCGTCGATTGCGGCCCGAGATAAAGCCCCGCGATCGAGCCGACATGGACGAGACGCTCGACATTCCGCGCCAGGCACACCCGGGCGACGGTCTCGGCGCCGCCGACCATGTTGGCGCGGACCTCATCGTCGGTTCGACCGCCGCCGTGGGCAAGATTGACGATCCAGCGCGCGCCGGCGATCGCCCGCTCGACATCGGCTTTCACCTGGGTATCGCCCTGCATGACCACGACGCGCGGATCGTAGAAGACCGCCGGCAGATTGCGGATATTGCGGGCCATGACGCCGACGCGGCGCCCCTCGGCAATGAGGCGCTTGACGACGTGGGTGCCGATAAAGCCGGTGCCGCCCAACGCGGCCACCTCAAAATCGGCAGTCGCCGGGCGCGGCGCCGGCCGCCGCGACGGCGCGAACATCGCTTTCGCGATGTCCTCGCAGACGGCGACGAGGTGCGCGCCAAAGCTGCCGTCGAGCGGCGGAGGCCGTCCGCCGTCGAGCGCATCATGGAAAGCGCAAATACTTCCCTTCATGCTTTTGAAGAAACTGTCTGTATTCGGCTTGATCTTCGCTGTCGAGAGTATGTAGTCGGCGGTCGCGGCGGCACTGTCGCGCAGCATCGTTCCGGCCGTCTGGAGACCCGATAGCGTGTTGTCGATAAACGGCAGCCAGCGGGTCTGTCGGTAGGTAAAAAACCGGTTGTTCTGCATGTCGGCGACGGCGACGCCGTCGTCGCAGGTTACGGTCAGCTGCCAGAACGGAAAGCTTTGCCCGACCGCGACGCGCAGCTGCGCCGGCATCTGCTCACAGCGCAACGCGACGCTCAGCGACCGATAAAGCGGCACGCCCGGCGAGATTTCGCGCGCCGGTTCGGCGATTTCGGCCGAATGTTCGACGCGTCCAGCAAGCGCGACGATCTGCGACAGCGGGTGAACCGCTTGTTCGAGCAGGATATTGCCCGGTTCCTCGAACATCCAGTGCCCGAATTGGCGGCTCTGCAGTTGTTGCAGCGGCAGATTGAATATGCTGGCGATAAAGTTCGGCCGCCCGAGCCGGCGCTCGGCAATGCAGCGCCGCAATCGAACAAAGGCCGGGTGATAGACGAAATTCTGATTGACTCCGAGCGCCGCACCGGCCTCGGCGGCCGACTTCAGCAGCAACTCGCATTCGGCGCGGGAAGCGGCCAACGGCTTTTCGCTGAGCACCGGGACGCGCGCCTGCAGGAACGGCAAGGCCGTGGCGGCATGGCTTCCGGGCGGGGTCAGCACGTGCGCGCAGTCGATGTCGCCCGCGTCGAGGGCGCGGTCGAGCGAGGGAAAAACGCGGGCGATCTGCCAGCGCTCCGCCAACGCCGCAGCGGCGGCGGCGTCGCGGTCGACGACCCCGCAGAGTTGTACGCTTGGCAGCGAATGCAGCACCTCGGCATGAATTCGCGAAATGAACCCTGCGCCAACCAATAGGACTCGTCTCATCGTCCGATAAATTCCTCCGTGCAAAGAATAATGCGTTATTTTGTGTCAGATGAGCGACCGCGTTTGCGTCATGACGACACGGTCATAGGATGGCGCGACCCGCCGACCGCGCCGACTCCCTCAAATCCGCTGCGCCAGTCCACCGGCGATCGGGCGGCAAACCGGGCGGGGATCGTGGAGCCGTGCATCTGCGACGGCCGGCGGCCGTCAGCATCGAGCCTCGCGGCACCCGTATCAGCTTCACCCGTCGAACCCGCGATCGCCGCTCCGGTTGGTTACCGATCGGACACCGTCCGTATACGAAGACCCGCTTTCAATACCGTTAAAAATCGTCGCGTGCATCCGCGCTGCGGATCAGGCGCCGGAAAGCGAAGCAGTCCCGTTTCCGTCATCGCATCGGATTTGCGTCGTCGCGCTGGCCCACGCAATGGCACGCGGGCAATATTGACGCGCCTCGGGCCGCCTCTTACCTAGGGTTTATGGCTCTCAGAGAGATCATCACCGCGCCCGATCCGCGGCTCAAGGCGAAGGCAAAGCCGGTCGCCCGGGTCGATGCCGAGGTGCGCCGGTTGATGGACGACCTGCTGGAGACGATGTATGTCGCGATCGGCATTGGCCTCGCGGCGCCGCAGGTCGGTGTCTTGCAGCGCGTCCTCGTCGTCGATGTCGCGCGCGAGGGCGAGAAGCCGCAGCCGCTGCGGATCGCCAACCCCGAAATCCTGTGGCGCTCCGAGCAAGTGATGACGAGCAACGAGGGCTGCCTCTCGCTGCCCGAGCATTACGCCGATGTCGAGCGCCCAGCCGCGATTCGCCTGCGTTATCTCGACCACGAGAACGACATCCGCGAGATCGACTGCAAGGGCCTCCTCGCGACCTGCATCCAGCACGAGATCGACCATTTGGACGGCCTGTTGTTCGTCGACCACATCTCGGCGCTGAAGCGCGGCATGATCTTGCGCAAGCTCGCGAAGACGAAGCGCAACCGCGCCGCCGACGCGGCGCAGTGACCCCCGGAATGATCGACGCGGCGGCGCTGGTGCTGCTTTCCGGCGGGCAGGATTCGACGACCTGTCTCGCCTGGGCTCTTTCGCGCTTTGACCGGGTCGAGACGATCGGCTTCGATTACGGCCAGCGCCATCGCGTGGAACTCGGCTGCCGCGGCACGATCCTCGGTCGGCTGCGCGCCGAATTCCCGGATTGGGGGGCGAAACTCGGCGACGACCACCTGCTCGATCTCGGCGTCCTTGGCCATATCAGCGAGACGGCGCTGACCCGCGACAACGAAATCGCCTTTGGCGAGGGCGGCTTGCCCAACACGTTTGTGCCGGGCCGCAACCTCTTGTTTTTCACGCTGGCGGCGGCGCTCGGCTATCGGCGCGGTCTCCGGCACCTGGTCGGCGGCATGTGCGAGACCGACTATTCCGGCTATCCCGATTGTCGCGACGACGCGTTGAAGGCGCTCCAGGCGACATTGTCATTGGGCATGGATCGCCGCTTTGTGATCCACACGCCGCTGATGTGGCGCGACAAGGCGGCGACCTGGGCGCTGGCCGAGGCGCTCGGCGGCGCGGCGCTGGTTGAGCTGATCCGCACGGAAAGCCACAGCTGCTATCGCGGCGAACGCGGCCAACAGCACGATTGGGGCCATGGCTGCGGTGCCTGCCCGGCCTGCGAACTGCGCGCCGCCGGCTATCGCCGCTACATCGCCAACCGCTGAACGCCCGGCCGCGGACGCGAGGCGGCAAGCGGTCAGGGTGCCGGGGCGTGCGGCGCGGGAAACCAATCCTCGTCGCCGCTCCCGCCGAGGATCTGGTCGAGCGAATAGGGGCACTCGGCCGGAACGCGCGCCATCAGCCCCGGCGCATCATTGTCGAAATAGCGCAACAGGCGCAGCGCCAAGCGATAGCGGTCGGCGAGGTCGAGCTTGGCGATGATGGTGCGGGTCAACTTCCGCTCCAACTGAAGCCGCCATTCGACGATCTCGCGGCGCCAGTGGTTGGAAGGCTCATCGATCCCCGAAAATTCCAGCTTCAATAAATGTTCGATGATGTACTCGCACAGCGACTCGGCGGCATGCAGCTCGCCGCGTCCCAAGTCTTCGATCTCCTCGGCGAGAAGCAGACTATCCAGACGGTTGCTGACCGCCGGCAAGCGGCGCAGCAATTCCGCCTGCTCCTGCGTCCAGGCGTAGAAATCATCCTCGTAGCGCGTCCCGTCTGAGGCAGCCATGGGCGCGAGATTACCACATGTCGGACTGTCGCTCCACCGCCGATGAACGAAGGCAGAACTCGCGCTTTGCCGCGCCGGATGGCATAATCTGCCTGCCTGACATCGGAAGAAAGCCGCCACGATGCCCACCGTCGCCGCGATCTCGCAGCAGATCTGGGACATGAAATACCGGCTCAAGGGGCCGACCGGCGAACCGATCGACAAGTCGATCGAAGACAGCTGGCGGCGCGTCGCCCGCGCCTGCGCCGCGCCGGAACGGGACCCTGAGCGCTGGGCCGAGCGGTTTTACGCGGCGATGAGCGATTTCCGCTTTCTGCCGGCCGGCCGCGTGCTCGCCGGCGCCGGCGCTGGGCGCGACGTGACCCTCTTCAACTGCTTTGTGATGGGCGCCATCCCCGACGACATGGGCGGCATCTTCGCGCATCTGCGCGAAGCGGCGCTGACCATGCAACAAGGCGGCGGCATCGGCTACGATTTCTCGACGCTCCGGCCGCGCGGCGCCTATGTCAAAGGCGTCGGCGCCGACGCCTCGGGGCCGCTGTCGTTCATGGACGTGTGGGACGCGATGTGCCGCACGATCATGTCGGCCGGCTACCGCCGCGGCGCGATGATGGCGACCTTGGCGTGCGACCACCCGGACATCGAAGCCTTTGTCGAGGCCAAGCGCGAAGCCGGCCGGCTCAGGATGTTCAACCTGTCGGTGCTGGTCAGCGATGCGTTCATGCGGGCCGTCGCCGACGACGCGCCGTGGCAATTGTCGTTCGGCGGCCCAGGTGAAACCAAGACCGTCGCCAAGGTCATCCCTGCGCGCGAATTGTGGGACAACATCATGCGCGCGACCTACGCCTATGCAGAGCCGGGCGTCATCTTTATCGACCGCATCAACCGCCGCAACAACTTGTGGTATTGCGAGCAGATCAGAGCGACGAACCCTTGCGTTACAGCAGACACCTGGGTCATGACGAGCGAAGGTCCCCGGCAGGTGCGCGATCTCCTCGGGCGGCCGTTTGTCGCCGTTGCGGACGGCAAGCCGTGGCACAGTGACCCCCGCGGTTTTTTTTCCACCGGCACCAAGCCTATCGTGACGATCCGCACCGCCGAAGGGCATGCTCTTCGGCTCACGCTGGACCATCGCGTCCGCAAAGTAACCCGCCGCACGCGCTGGTCGTGCGATTGGGAATGGTGCGCAGCGCGCGACCTTGCCGCCGGCGATGAAGTGTTGCTGCACGACCATCGTACTGCCGCGGCCTGGGGCGACCCGGGCCGGCAGGCTCAGGACGCGGCTGAAGGATACCTGCTCGGCCTGCTGCTCGGCGACGGCAATCTGACCACCGGCCGCGGCGTGCTGCGGGCATGGCCGGGGCGGCGCACGGCGAGCGGCGAGTTCGAGCGCCCGGGGGTTGCAGGCATCATGGAGGCGGTGCTCGACGCCACCCGATACCTGATTCACCGCGCCGATTTCGCGGGGTGGCGCGAGATCGCGGAGCAGGGAATTTGGCAGCTGCGGCTCGCGGCGCTGCGCGATCTTGCGCTGCGGCACGGCATGAGCCCTGGCGCCAAACAGCTTATGCCGGCGATCGAGATGCATTCGAGCGCGTTCTGCGCAGCCTTCCTGCGCGGCCTGTTCGATGCCGATGGCAGCGTTCAGGGCAGCCAGGCCAAGGGCGTCAGCGTGCGCCTGTCGCAAAGCAGCGCCGACACGCTGGCGGCGGTACAGCGCATGCTGCTGCGGCTCGGCATCGCCAGCACAATTTACGCCGACCGGCGCGGGGCCGGGGCGCGCTGGCTGCCGGACGGCCGCGGCGGCCGCGCGCTATACAATACGCGGGCGCAGCACGAACTGGTCATCACCGGCGAGAACCTCGCCGCCTTTGCAGACCGGATCGGCTTTGCCGATCGGGATAAGGTGACGCGGCTGCGTTGTTCACTCGCAAGCTATCGCCGCCAGCTCAATCGAGAACCGTTCGGAGCGACTGTTGCGGAACTCGCTGACGCCGGTGACGCGGAGGTCTTCGATGTCGCCATCCCCGGCCTCAATGCATTCGACGCCAATGGCTTCTGGGCGCATAATTGTGGCGAAGAGCCGTTGCCGCCGTATGGCGCCTGCCTCCTCGGCTCCCTAAACCTGGCGCGCTTTGTCGCCGAGCCGTTCACCCCGCGGGCCCGGCTCGATGTCGACGCGATGACCGCGCTGGTGCCCGATATCGTCCGCATGATGGACAATGTCATCGCGATCTCGCGCTTTCCGCTGCCGCAGCAGAAGGACGAGGCGGAGCAGAAGCGCCGCATCGGCCTTGGCGTCACCGGGCTGGCCGATGCGTTGATCCTGTGCGGGCTGCGCTACGGCAGCCGCGAAGCGGTCGCCGCGACGGAGGAATGGCTCGCCGCGACCCAGCGCGCCGCCTACCTTGCGAGCGCCCAGCTCGCCGCCGAAAAAGGCGCCTTTCCGCTGTTCGACCGCGACAAATTCCTCGCCGGCGAGACGGTCGCCGCGCTCGATCCCGACATCCGCGCGGCGATCGCCAAACACGGCATCCGCAATTCGCACCTCAGCGCGATCGCGCCGACCGGCACAATCTCGCTGTTGGCGGACAACATCTCCTCCGGCATCGAGCCGGTGTTCAGCTTTCGCTACGCGCGCAGCGTGCTGATGCCGGACGGCACGAGGCGCGAGGAAGAGGTCAGCGACTACGCCTTTCGCCTGTTCCGGCGCCTCAAGGGCGAGACGGCACCGCTCCCCGACTGCTTCGTCGATGCGCAGACGCTGGCGCCGGAGGATCACCTCGTCATGCAGGCGGCGGCGCAGCGCCACATCGACAGCTCGATCTCGAAGACGATCAACGTACCGGCCGACATCCCGTTCGACCGCTTCAAGGACGTGTACTTCCGCGCCTACGGCCTCGGCTGCAAGGGTTGCACGACCTACCGGCCGAACGAGGTGACGGGGGCAGTGCTCGCGGCGCGCCCGGAGGCGATGCCGGCGCTGCCGCGTCCGGCGCCGCGCCAACCGGAATTGCCGCTGCCGGCCCCGGCCGCCGAGAAGCCTGCTGACATCTACGAGGCCGGCGGCGTCGTCTACATGACGCAGCCTTTGTCGCGCCCCGAGGCACTGCCCGGCCAGACCTACAAGGTGCGCTGGCCCGACAGCGAGCATGCGCTCTACATCACATTGAATGACATCGTGCAGGCCGACTCTAATGGACAAGCTCGCCGGCGCCCGTTCGAGATTTTCATCAACTCGAAGAACATGGAGCATTACGCGTGGACCGTCGCGCTGACCCGCATGATCAGCGCGGTATTCCGCCGCGGCGGCGATGTGGCGTTTGTCGTCGAGGAGATGAAGGCGGTGTTCGACCCGCGCGGCGGCGCCTGGATCGACGGCCGATACGTGCCGTCGCTCTTGGCCGCGATCGGCGATGTCATCGAGCGGCATATGACCGAGATCGGCTTTCTGCCGCCCAAACATGCGCGTGAGCGACCGGCGGCCGAGGCGCAGATCGTCAATGTGCCGCGCCTTCCGCAGGGCGGCCTCGGGTCCGTCGCCCCGCGGCTGCGGCAATGCCCGAAATGCGGCGAGGCGACGCTGATCCGCCTCGAAGACTGCGACCAGTGCACGAGCTGCGACTATTCCAAATGCGGGTGATTAGACGAGCTGACCGGCGCCCACAGCACGTCTTCGATCTTGTCGGCGCCGGTCGCCAGCATGACGAGCCGGTCGAAACCGAGCGCGATGCCGGCGCATTCCGGCAGGCCGAATTCGAGCGCGGCGAGAAAATCCTCGTCGATCGGGTAGGTCTCGCCGTAGAGCGCCTGTTTCTTCGCCTGGTCGGCGAGAAAACGGCGGCGCTGCTCGCCCATGTCGGTCAATTCGCCGAACGCGTTGGCGAGTTCGAGGCCGCACGCATAAAGCTCGAAGCGCTCGGCGAGGCGCGGGTCGTCCGGTTTGGCGCGGGCGAGCGCCGCCATCACGATCGGATAATCGTAAAGGATCGTTGGCGCGCCGATCCCGAGATTGGGCTCGATGCGCTCGAGAAAGACGCGGAAGAACAGCGTCTCCCAATCGTCGCCGGTGTGCGGCGCGACGCCGATCCGCGCCGCCGCCGCGGCGAGCAATGCCAGATCGGGATTGGCCGGGTCGGGCATCGTCGCGAGGAGATCGATGCCGGCATGGCGGGCAAAAGCTTCGGCGACGGTCAGGCGCTGCCACGGCGCGTGCGCGTCGGCGGCGCGGCCCTGCCAGCGCAATCCGTCGCCGCCGGCTGCGTCCTGGGCGCGGCGCAGCAGCGCTTCGCACTCGTCCATCACATCGCGATAGGACGCGCCGGCGCGGTACCATTCGAGCATCGCGAATTCGGGATGGTGGGTCGCGCTGCGCTCGCCGTCACGAAAGACGTGCGCCACCTGCCAGATGCGCGGCAGACCGCCGGCGACGAGCTTTTTCATCGCGAATTCGGGCGAGGTGTGGAGATAGCGGGGCGTCGTTGTGCCGTCGCGCGGATCATGCAGGAGGGTTGCGAAAGCCTTGAGGTGCGGTTCGAGACCGGGACTCACCTGCAGCGCCGGCGTCTCGACTTCGACATAGCCGGCATCGGCGAAAAACCCGCGCACCGCGGCGAGGATGCGGCCGCGCGCCTGGAGCCTGGCGCGCCGTGCTGCGAGCCGGTCCGGGCGCCACCACGGCCCGGTCACGACCAGCTCCGGGCGGCGCCGGCGCGTGCATTCCGCTTTGCGCGGTGTCGCCAAGCTGGTAGGAAGCCCGCCAAATCCCCATGTCCTCCGCAACACCGGTGAGACCGTCCGCTCATGCCGAAGATTAATGCCATCGACCTGAAACCCGGCAACGTCCTCGAACATCAGAACAAGCTGTGGCTCGTGCTGCGCCGCGAACTCGTCCAGCCGGGCAAGGGCGGCGCCTTTGCGCAACTGGAAATCCGCGACCTCAAAAGCGGCAACAAGGCGACCGAGCGGTTTCGCACGCAGGAGGCGGTCGAGCGCGTCCGCCTCGACGAGAAGGAGATGCAGTTTCTCTACATGGAGGGCGACAACGCGACCTTCATGGACAACGACACGTTCGAGCAGCTGCAGGTGCCGCGCGACCTGATCGGCGAGCCGGCCGATTTCCTGCAGGACGGCATGGTGTGCAAAGTCATGACCTATGAGGGAACGGCGCTGTCGGTCGACATGCCGCCGTCGGTCGTGATGCAGCTCGTCGAGGCCGATCCGGTCGTGCGCGGCCAGACCGCGTCCTCTTCCTACAAGCCCGGACGGCTCGAAAACGGCCGTCGCGTGCTGGTCCCGCCCCATATCGAGGCCGGCACCCGCATCGTCGTCAGCACCGCCGACGGCAGCTACATCGAGCGCGCCAAGGACTGACCGGCTCGCGCCCCGCCGCGCCGCCCTGCGTCAGATGCCGGCGACGGCTTCGCGCAATTGCGGCTGCCAGTGCGGATCATCGAACACGCTGGCCGGCCACGGCAGCCCGTAATGCTGGCGCAGCGTCGTCCCCGTATAGTCGCGGCGGAACAGGCCGCGACGCTGCAGGATCGGGATGACCTCGGCGCTGAACGCGTCGAGCTGCGCCGGCAGGATCGGCGGCATCACGTTGAACCCGTCGGCCGCACCGTCTGCAAACCACTCCGCGATCAGGTCGGCGATCTGCTCCGGCGTGCCGGCGGTCACGAAATGGCCGCGCGCGCCGGCCAGATAGCCGAGCAGTTGCCGCAGCGTCGGCTTGTCGCGCCGGACGAGGTTGAGGATCACTTCGGTGCGGCTGCGTGCCGCCTCGACCGTCTCGGGCGGCGGAAAATCGGCCGGCACGAGCGGCCGATCGAGCGGCAGATGCGAGAAATCGTGGCCGCCGAAGCGGCCCGACAGGCGCTTCCTGCCGACTTCCGGGTCGGACAGCTCGTTGACCTCGCGTGCGAGGCGCTGCGCCTCGGCCTCGGTGCCGCCGAGCATCGGGCTGAGGCCGGGCAGGATCAGCACATGCTCCGGCCGCCGGCCTTCCTCCGCCGCGAGCCTCTTTAGATCGGCGTAGAATTCCTGCGCCGTCTCTTTCGCCATGTGCGCGGTGAACACGGCCTCGGCATGGCGGGCCGCAAAGCGGCGGCCGGTGTCGGATGAGCCGGCCTGCACCAGAACCGGCCGGCCTTGCGGGCAGCGCGGCAGGTTGAGCGGCCCTTTCACGGTGTAGAATGGCCCGTGGTGGTCGATCGAACGGATGCGCTCGGCCCGCGCGTAGAGGCCGGCGGCGCGGTCATCGACGACGGCATCTTCCGCCCAGCTGTCCCACAGGGCCGTGACGACCGCCATGAATTCTTCGCCGCGGGCATAGCGGTCGGCATGGCCGACCTGTCCCTCGCCGCCATAATTCTCCGCCGCGCTGGCGAGCCACGAGGTCACGATGTTCCAGGCCGCGCGTCCCTGGCTGATATGGTCGATCGAGGCGAACTGGCGGGCGAGATTGAACGGTTCGGTATAGGTCGTCGAGGCCGTCGCAATCAGCCCGACCCGGCTCGTCGCGACCGCGATGGCGGCCAGCACCGTGATCGGTTCGAGCCAGGTGCGCGGCGCCTGCGCGACATCGCCGCCCAAGGCCAGCTGGTCGGCAAGGAAGACCGAATCGAACTTCGCCGCCTCGGCGCGCTGCGCCAGGTCCTGGTAATAGCGAATGTCGGTCAGCGGCAGCGGCGAGGACGCCGGGTGGCGCCATGCCGCCTCGTGATGGCCGCGGCCATGGATGAACAGGTTGAGGTGGAGCTGTCGCGGCATCAGACGCTCGGTTTCGCTGCGAACGGCGTCAGCTGCAATTCGTGCGTCCAGCACGAGCGATCCTGGGTGTGCAGATACCAGTACGCCTCGGCGATCTTCACCGGATTGATGATCAGGTCGCGGCGGTTCTGGTTGCGCGGCAGGGCGCGGCTGCCGGGCGAATCGATCGAGCCGTCGATGACAATGTTGGCGACATGGACGCCGTGCTCCGAATATTCCTCGGTCAGCACCTGCGCCAGCGTGCGCATCAACACGCGGGGGTAATAGAGCGACTGCCCGGTCATGCGCTTTTTGCCGCGCAGCGAACTGG
>DATJUL010000400.1:0-4703 GCA_035502295.1 Allostellaceae bacterium
CAGGATCCCGCGATCACGCGCTCTGGCGCAATTCGACGGCGCGGGCGAGATCGACCGAAACCAACCGCGAGACGCCGCTCTCGGCCATCGTGACGCCGAACAGCCGGTCCATGCGCGCCATCGTGACCCGGTGATGCGTCACCACCAGAAAGCGGGTGCCGGTGGCGTCGGCGACCTCGGCGACGAGCCGGCAGAAGCTGTCGACATTGCTGTCGTCGAGCGGTGCGTCGACCTCGTCGAGCACGCAGATCGGCGCCGGGTTGGTCAGGAACACGGCGACGATCAGCGCCAGCGCGGTCAGCGCCTGTTCGCCGCCGGACAACAGCGACAGGGCGCCGCGGCGTTTTCCCGGCGGGGTCGCCAGAATGTCGAGACCGGCGCGCAGCGGGTCGTCGCCATCCGCCCAGGCGAGCTCTGCCTTGCCGCCGCCAAACAGTCGCGCGAACAGCTCCCCGAAATGGCGATTGAGCCGGTCAAAGGCGGCGGCGAGACGGTTGCGCGCCTCCTGGTCGAGCGTTGCGATGCCGCGGCGCAGGCGCAGGATCGCCTCGCCGAGGTCGCGGCGCTCGTGTTCGATCCCGGCGAGGCGCGCCGCGACCTCGCCCATCTCCTGTTCCGCCAGCAGGTTGACCGGGCCCATCGCGTCGCGCTCGCGCACCAGGCGGTCGAACCACGCCGCGAGGTCGTGGCCGTCGGCGTCGGGCGGCGCCTCGCTGCCGGCGGCCAGCGTCGCGAGACCTTCCGGCGTGGCGCCGAGCCGCTCGGCGATCTCGGCGCGCAGCCGGGCGAGGCCCTCCGCGGCCGCACCGCGCCGCGCCTGGAGGCCGGCGCGGCCCTCGCGCGCCGCCGTGACTTCCGCCTCGGCCATTCGCGCAGCCTCACCGGCACGGCGCCATGCCGCCTCGCCGGCGGCCAGCGCGTCGTCCGCTTCCTGCTGTTGCGCTGCCGCCTGCGCCGCGCGCAGCGCCAGCGTGTCGCGTTCGGCGGCGATCGCGGCGGGACGGGCGGCGAGGTCGGCGATCTCCGCATCAAGGGCGGCGTGCCGCTCCGTCAGCGCCGCGCGTTGCGCCGCAGCGCCGTCGCGGCGCTTCTGCCAGGCTTCCTCCTCGACTGCTATCGCTGCGAGGCGCCGGCGGCGGGCCGCTGCATCGCCGGTCAGCCGATCGAGCAGAGACTGCGCCTCGCCGTCGCGTCGGCGCGCTGCCGCGGCCGCGACGCGCGCCACCTCCAGCGCGCCGCGGGCGAGCCCCGGGTCCGGCAGCAGCACCAGCGCCCGTTCGGCATCGGCGTTGCGCTGCTCGAGTTCGGCGAGATCGGCCCGCAGCCGATCGGCAGCTTCGGTTGCCGCGGCGAGGCGGTTCTCGGTCGCCAGCGCGCGGCGCGTCAGCTCGGCCTCCGCCGTGCGCTCGCGGGCGAGCCGTTCTTCGGCCGCTCGCAGCGCCGCGACGGCGCCGCGCTCGGCAGCGGCGGCGGCCTCGCGTTCGGCGCCCGCTGCGGCCGCCGCTGCGCCGGCGTGCTCGGCCTCCCGTGCGGCGGCGGCGATGAGGTCGGACAGCTCGTCCAGCCGGTGGCGCTGGCGCAGCCGTTCCGCCGTCGCGGTCACGGCGGCGGCGGAGCGGACAAAGCCGTCCCAGCGCCACAACCGGCCGTCGCGGTCGACGAGGCTCTGGCCGGCGACGAGCAGCTTTTGGAGGCGCCAGCCATCGGCCCTGTCATTGACGACGCCGGCATGGGCGAGAGGGCAAGCCAGAGCGGCCGGAGCAGCAACAAAGGCGGCGAGCGGTCGCGCGCCATCGGGCAGCGGCGGCGCGACAAGCGGCGCCAATTCGCGCCAGCCGGTGTCGCCACCGTCAGCGCCATCGGCATCGTTCAGAAGCGGCGCCGACAGTTCGCCGCCGAACACCGCCGCGGTGGCCGCCTCAAACCCCGGCCGCACCTTCAGCTTTGCCAGGATCGGCGCGCCACCGGCCGGCGCCGCCTCGCTGGGTGCCAGCAGGCGCGACAGCGCATCCGCCTCGGCCTTCAGCCGCGTCAGCACGCGGTCGGCTTGATGCGCTGTCTCGAGCGCCGCGGCCTCGCGCGAGCGCCCCGCCGACAGGGCGTCGCCGCTGGCGATCGCCGCTCGCCGGGCCGCTTCGATTGCGCCCGCCGTCGCGACCGCTGCGGCAGTCGCGGCCGCGATCGTCTCGGCCGGCACGATCGCCGCCTGCGCCGCGGCGCGCTGGCGCTCGCCGTCGGCCAGGCGCGCCGCCAGCCGTTCGCGGCACTCGGCGGCCTCGCGGCGCTGGCGCTCGAACGCCGCCCGGCGCGCCTCGCCGGCCGCGCACGCCTCGGTCATGTGCTGCAAGTCGGTTTCGGCGGCGGCGAGTACTGCCGCCGCGTCCGCCTGCCGCTGCGCCGCGCCGGCGCGCTCGCGTTCGAGCGCCGCGCCGGCCGCAGCGAGATCGCGACGCTCGGTCGCGAGGCGGGCGAGGGCAGCCTCGGCATCGGCAAGCCACTCGGCTTCGCGGTCGAGATCGCCGGCGAGCTGCGCCAGCCGCCCCGCGGCCTCGCCGCGCGCTGCCGCCGTGCGGTCAAGCTCAGCCGCCAGCGCTTCGTCGGCATGCGCCAGCCGCTGGCGCGCCGCCGCCGCCCCGGCCTGGGCGAGCCGCAACTCCGGCAGTGCCGCCTCCGCGGCGCTCTGTTCGCGCCGGCGGGCGAGCGCCGCCTCGGTCGCCGCCGCCAAATCGCGTTCGGCCGCGCGCAAGGCGGCGGCAAATCCCTCGGCTTCCGCCGCCGCCTCGCGCCAGCGCGTCGCGAGCAACAGCGTCTCGCAGCGGCGAAGCTGCTCGCCCAGCCGGCGGTAGCGCCGCGCCTGGCGGGCCTGCTTTTTCAGGGTCTCGATCTGCGTCGCCAGGGTCGCGACGACATCATCGAGCCGCGCCAGATTGTCGGCGGCGGCCTCGAGCTTCAGCTCTGCTTCGCGGCGCCGCGCGTGCAGCCCGGCGGTGCCGGCCGCCTCGTCGAGCAGCGCGCGGCGCTCGCCCGGCCTGGCGGCGACGAGCGCGCCGATCCGCCCTTGCCCGACCAAGGCGCCGGACTGCGCTCCCGATACGGTATCGGCGAACAGCAGCTGCACATCGCGGCTGCGCGCGTCGCGGCCGTTGATGCGGTATTCCGACCCGGCGCCGCGCGCGATCCGCCGCACGACCTCGATCGTCGCGGCGTCGTTGAAGGCGAACGGCGCGTCGCGCGCGCTGTTGTCGAGCGCCAGCCTGACTTCGGCGAGATTGCGCGCCGGCCGCCCGGCGGAGCCGGCGAAAATCACGTCATCCATCTCGCTGCCGCGCAGCCGCCGCGCTGAGGCCTCGCCCATGACCCAGCTCAACGCCTCGACGAGGTTCGATTTGCCGCAACCGTTCGGGCCGACGATGCCGGTCAGCCCCGGCTCGATCGCCAGTTCGGTCGGATCGACAAACGACTTGAAGCCGGCGAGGCTGAGCCGCTCGATGTGCATCGGCGCGGATTCGTCCCGGTCCGCCGCATTACGATTTTGCGGCGGCCGCGGCGAGCTCCTGGTTGAACGCCGCGACGGTCGGTTCGCCCTCGAACTTCTTGCCGTTGATGAAGAAGGTGGGCGTGGCGTCGACGCCGAGCTGCTGCGAGGCGATGAGGCGGCTGCCGGCGACCTCGTTCTCGAGCTTCTTGTTGGCGAGACAGGCGTTGAATTCGCTGCTGCCGATCCCGGCGAGCTTGGCGATGCGGCCCAGCGCCGCGCGCCAGTCGGGCCCCGGCACCCATTCCAGCTGGCTCGCAAAGAGCGTCTTGACCAGCGGGTAATAGCGCTGCGGCGGGACGCAACGCGCCAGCACCTCGGCCGCCAACGCCTCGCGGTCGAGCGGGAAGTCGCGCATGACGAGCTTCGCCTTGCCGCTGGCGATCCATTTCTTCTCGATCGCGGGCAGCACCTCGTTTTCGAAATGCGCGCAATGCGGGCAGCTGAGCGAGGCGTATTCGATGATCGTGACCGGCGCCTTCGGGTTTCCCAGAATGCGGTCCTGCGGGGTCAGCGCCAGCAGCCCGGCGGCTTTGGCGGCATCAACCGTGGGCGCCGGCGCTTGGGCGAAGGCCGGCAGATTGCCGGCAAGCATCAGAGCGACCAAAAAGGTAAACCAGATTTCCCGCATCGGAACCTTCCTGATACTAGATGTTGATCGTAATCGCTTGCGGCCGGCGGTGCAACGACGCCATCCGCTAGCGGGCATCGCGGCCGATCACGAGCCGCCCCAGACGGCCGAGCGCCTCGCGCAGCGCCGGGTCTGCGATATCGGCGAGGCACGCCTCAAGCGCCGACGCCTCGGCCGCGCTCAGCGAATCCGGCCGCGGCACTGATGCCGCCGCCGCGGGGAGCGGCAGCGGCCCCTGCACGAGAGCGATCCGTTCGACGATGCGGCGCCCGAAAAACAGATCGATCCGTTCGATGAGCAGCGGCGTGCGGTGCTGCAAATCGAGCGCCGCCCCCGGCGAGGCGACGCGCAGCCGCAGGACGCCGGCGCGGCTGAGCGCCTCCGGCCAGGTTTCGGCGGCGGTCGCCTCACCGGCGATGGCGTCCCAATCCGCCTTGAGCCGGCCGAGCAGGCCGCCGCCGCTTCGCGCCACGATCGGGCCGGCGACCCGCGCGGCGGTGCCGCCGACGGCGCGCAGGCCGGGACGGCGCTCGCGCT
>DATJUL010000401.1:0-14873 GCA_035502295.1 Allostellaceae bacterium
AAGCCGGCGACCACCGGCGCGATGGTGTCGCCCGGCAACGGCCATGTGCTGATCTGTGTCGGCCCCGACGATATCGGCGATCCGCCGCTGCCCGAGGTGCTGGCCTACGAAGAGCAGATCCGTCCCGAGGTCGCGGCCCGGCTCGGCCCGCGCGCCCGCCGCATCAACCCAATCGTCGGCACGGTGTTCCCGAATTTCTCGCTGTTGCGCGCGACCTCGCGCACATTCCGTACCTGGCACCCGCGCGGCCCCGGCAAGACCGAAGTGTGGTCGCACGTCTTTGTCGACGCGGCGGCGCCGGCGGAGGTGAAGGAGGCGATCCGCCTGGCCGGGGTGCGCGGCTTCAGTCCGTCGGGGTCATTCGAGCAGGACGACATGGACAACTGGCAGGAATGCACCCAGACCTGCCGCGGCGTCGTCGCGCGCCGCATGCCGCTCAACATGCAGATGGGTTTGGGACACGACGGCTTCGATCCCGCACTCGGCGCCTGGGCCAGCGAATATCGCATGAGCGAGAGCAATCACCGGCAGTTCTATAGCCGCTGGGCCGCGTTGATGGACGCCGCAGACTGGCGCGATCTGACGAGTGTGCCGGCGCCGGAGAAAGAATATGCGTAACGACCCGGATCTGTTGCGCGAGATCGAGCAGTTTCTCTATCGCGAGGCGCGCCTCTTGGACAGCCGGCGCTTTCACGAGTGGGTACAGCTCTTCACCGACGATGTGCGTTATTTCATGGCCGGGCGCAGCAACCTCTACCCGAAGCACAGCAAGGCGATCGCGATCCTCGATCCCGCCCGCTACGTCGAGGACGACACGGCGCTGGAAGACCAGCTGGCGATCCTCGACGAGACCAAGGAGACGCTCCTGAGCCGTGTCGCGCGGCTCGACACCGGCATGGCGTGGGCGGAGGACCCGCCATCGCGCACCCGCCACATGATCTCCAACATCGAGATCGAAGCGGGCGCCGGCGAAGACGAGATCAACGTCTATTCCAACTTCCTCGTCTACCGCAGCCGCGCCGGGAGCGAAGAGGATTTCTATGTCGGCGCCCGGCAGGACGCCTTGCGGCGCGTTGATGGGGAGTGGAAGATCGCGCGCCGCAAAATGACCCTCGACCAGAACGTGCTGTCCGCCAAAAACGTCAGCATCTTCTTCTGAATAACTCAGCGCTGAGGGCGCAAAGAATACGCAGAGGTACGCTATCATGCTCGAAGGTGAGATCGGGCAGGGCCCGAATGGACCCTGACCTCATTGCGACCTTTATGTAACCATTGCGCCCTCAGCGCTCGTGTTCTGTTGGTACCTTCACGGAGGCTTGCATGACGAAGATTCAAGGGCTGCATCACAACGCCTATCGCTGCCGCGATTCGGAGGAGACGCGCGCGTGGTATGAGGATTTCCTCGGCCTGCCGCTGGTCAGCGCCTTCGAGATTGCCGAAGGGCGCGCGCTGCACACGTTCTTCCAGATGGCGGACGGCTCGTGCCTGGCGTTTTTCGAGGCGCCGGGCAAACCCTTCGATTTCAAGCGGCAGGACGATCTCGACCTGCACATCGCGCTGGGCGTCGACAACGACCATTTCGACGCGATGCTGGCGAAGGGGCGGACCCAAGGCATCGAGGTGCGCGGGCCGGTCGACCATGGTTTTGTGCGCTCGATCTATTTCCGCGACCCCAACGGCTATGTCGTCGAATTGACCGCGCCGACCGGCGTGCACGACGAGATCATGGACCCGGTGCGCTCCAAGCCGCACGCGGCCCTCGCCCGCTGGCAGGCGGCAAAGCAGGCCTGACCAGATTGCTTCGTCGCTGCGCTCCTCGCAATGACGCGACCTTTTTCACGTGTCATTGCGAGCGAAGCGAAGCAATCTCGTTCCGCAACAAACGGCCCTCGCTGAAATTCTGGGAGAAACACAATGCCCGATATTCCGCGCCTCAACCCGACGATCCGCGCGCTCTCCGCCGGGGAGCCGACGTTCGTCACGTTCTCGGCGGCCGAAATCGGCGCCGCCCAGGCGATCGCTGCGGCGCCCTACGACGCCGTCGTCTTCGAAATGGAGCACGGCCCCTACGACATCCGCGCCTTGCGCGACTGCATGCACTACATGCTCGACCGGGCGCAGATCCTGAAATCGGGCAGCTTGGCGCCTTCCGTCGCGCCGATGGTGCGCATCCCGCCCAACGGCGGCGAACTCAACCAGTTTTTCGCCAAGCAGGTGCTCGACAGCGGCGTCTATGGCGTCATCTGGCCGCATGTTTCGACTGTCGAGGACGCGAGGAACGCCGTGCAGGCGTGCCGCTACCCGCGGCCGCGCGAGGCGGCCTATTACGAGCCGGCGGGGCAGCGCGGCGACGCGCCGGCCGCCGCGGCGCGCTATTGGGGCATCGATCAGCAGACCTATTACAAGCGGGCCGACACGTGGCCGCTCAACCCTGACGGCGAAGTTCTCGTCGTCGTCATGTGCGAAGAAAAGCGGGCGATCCGCAACCTGCCGCAAATGCTGAAAGAAGTGCCCGGCATCGGCGTCGTGCTGGTCGGCGAAGGTGACCTGTCGCAGGACATGGGCTACCCGCGCCAGTACGAGCATCCTGAGGTCGCCGCCGCGATCGACGACATCCTGGCGATCTGCAAGGAGCACAACATCCCGTGCGGCCATCCGCATGTCGATGCGAACAATGTCGAAAAGCTCTTGGAGAAAGGCTTCCGCTGGCTGATGGCAGCGCCCGGCCGCTCCTACGCCGCGCTGCAAAAAGGCCGCCAGCTCAGCGGCCGCAAATAGCGGCGGCGCGTCGCGCGCCTGAATCGGTCCCCGTCAGTTCCGGCGCGAGCGGCGGTCGCGCCCGCCGCGGCAATGCGGCCTCAGGCGGCGAGGTCGATGACGATGCGGCCGCGCACGTCGCTTCGCAAAATGCGCGCCGCGAACGCCGGCACGTCGGTGAGGCCGACGGTCTCGGTCATCGCTTCAAGCCGGTGCCGCGGCAGATCGCGGGCCAGCCGCTGCCAGGCGAGGACGCGCTCGGCCTGCGGGCACATGACCGAATCGATGCCGAGGAGGTTGACGCCGCGCAGCAGGAACGGGATGACGCTGGCGGGCAGCTCGCTGCCGCCGACCAGCCCGACCGCGGCAACGCTGCCGCGGTATTTGAGCTGCGTCAGGATCGTCGCCAGCGTGTTGCCGCCGACCGCATCGATCGCGCCGGCCCAGCGTTCGCGATCGAGCGGGCGCACCGGCTGCTGCGCCAGCGCGGCGCGGTCGAGGAGTTCCGCGGCGCCGAGCCTTTCGAGATAATCGCGCAATTCCGGCCGGCCGGTCGACGCAACCGTGCGATAGCCGAGGGCGGCCAGGAGCGACACCGCGATGCTGCCGACGCCGCCCGCGGCGCCGGTGACCAGCACGTCGCCGCCGTTCGGCGCGACCCCGTGGCGTTCGAGCGCGATCGTCGCCAGCATCGCGGTAAAGCCTGCCGTGCCGATCGCCATCGCCTGCCGCGCGCTGAGGCCGGCGGGCCGGTGCACCAGCCAGTCCGCCTTGACCCGCGCCCGCTCGGCATAGCCGCCCCAATGCAATTCGCCGACCCGCCAGCCGGTCAGGATCACCGGGTCGCCGGGCTTGAAGTCGGGCGCGGCCGAATGCTCGACCGTGCCGGCGAAATCGATCCCCGGCGCATGCGGGTATTGCCGCACGAGGCGCCCCTGGCCCTCCAGGATCATGCCATCCTTGTAGTTCAGCGTCGAATATTCGACCCGGACCGTGACGTCGCCGTCCGGCAGGCGCGCATCGTCAATGGTTTCGAGCCGCGGCGCGACCTTGCCGCCCTCATCATGCAGCACGAGGGCACGGAAACCCGTCATCGTTCTTCCTCAATCGGTGTCGAAGTCTTCTTCGATTGCGGCCGGTATCCGCGCAAACTGGGAGCGAATATCGTCGCGAACGACCGGCGGCTCCGCCCCGTGCTCGCCGTGCCAAAAGCACGGAACATCCGCCTCGATCTGAAAATTGCGCATCAGTTTCTGCAACTTCGGCAGCTTGTCTGTGCGCCCATCGGGAAACACCAAGCCAAGCAAGTAATCAAGATGATCATTGAGATCCAGGCTATCGACCCTGCCCTCGCTTGACAGCAACCAGAGACCGGTGCGACCGCGCACTTCGTGACCACGCACGATCTTGAACACGTCGCCCTTGCGATAGGCGGTTCTGGGCTCAGTACCCAGGATTCGTGTTAGCGACTCTGGCGCAAGCCGATCGCCGCTGAACCTTAGACCGGCGTAGGTTCCCATCGTTCCGGTTTCAAATCTCGTCGTAGACATTTCCAATCATTTCACCTTCGTCATCGCTCACCGATCCGTCGTCCCATATGATAACCCGGTCGGTTGGACCGTACTTGACATCGGCCTTGATCCGGTGGAGCGCGTTCCGCAACTGATCCCGGGTGATGCCGAGACGGGCTGCAACGCCTCTCGACGGATTGCCCGGTTGGTTCCAGATGATTTGCGGCATCGCGCCTCGCGGCCGCGCTCATTATTCGGCGGCCTGCGCGGGCGGGAGAGGTTTCTTCGCTTTCGGCCAGCTTGCCGCGACGCGCGGCAAAACGTCCTCGATGAGCCGCCGGGTTTGCGCCATGATCTCGTCGTCGCCGCTTGCGGCCGGACGCAGGATGAATTTCGAGACGCCGGCGGCGACGTAGTCACCGATGCGCGCCACGATGGCGTCCGCGTCGCCGACCGCGAAATAATCCTTCGCCTCGCGGCCGGTGCGCTTCCGGTAGGCCTCGAACAGCGGCGCCAGGGCCGGATCGTCGGCCCGGCCGAAGCGATACGGGATGCCGGCGCCGTAATGGTCGTCGTCGATCGCACGGCCCAACTCGGCGGCGGCGGCCTTGATCGCGGCGACCATCCGGGCGGCCTGCGCCGGCGTTTCGGGGCCGGCCTGCCAGCCGGTGCCGAAGCGCGCGGTACGCCGCACCGCCGCCTCCGACGAACCGCCGATCCACGTCGGCAGGTCGGGCTGCACCGGCTTCGGCGCGATCGTCGCGCCGGAAAGCTGGTAGTGCACGCCGGCGAAATCGACCTTGTCCTCCGACCACAGCCGGCGGATCACCTCCAGCCCCTCGTCGGTCTTGCGGCCGCGCGTCTTCGGGTCGAGGTTGAGGGCGGTCCATTCCGGCCCCAATGGGCTGCCGATGCCGAACGCGGGCAGCAGCCTCCCGTTGGAGAGAAAATCGATCGTCGCGCATTGCCGCGCGACCAGCACCGCATCGCGCATCGCCAAGGACAGCACATTGACGCCGAACTTGATGCGCCGGGTGCGGCCGGCCAGCGCCGCCATCGCGCTCATGCATTCGAGAAACGGCGCCGGGCTGACCAGCCGGTCGGTCTGCCAGATCGAGTCGATGCCGCCCTGTTCGCACAGATCGACCCAGCGCCAATAGGCGGCGGGGCCGGAAAACGGAAACTCCATCAGCCCGACGCCGACCGCGACATTCAGCGGCATGCCCGCCTCCTCAGCTCGCACTGCCCGAGGCGACTATGCCGCGATCCTGCGCTGCTGCCCAGCCCGGCGCGCGACTGTGGTCGGTCAGCTTGAGCGGCTCCGCGCCGGCGCCGGCGCGAGCGGGTCGAAGGTGCGCGGGTCGGCGGTCGCTTCCTTTTCGCTGAAGCCCATCGCCGCGAGAAACGCGGCGCGCACCTCGGGGGGCTGGCCGGTCTGGAAGATGTAGCCCTCGAGGCCGCGGCGGGCGAGTGGGTTCGCCATCATTTCGGCGCGGGTGAAGCCGTCGATGAACGCTTCGCGCTCGGCGACCGGCAGCGCGATCGCGCGGTTGATCTCCGGGTCGCGGACGATCGCCTTCGGATCCCGTCCCTCCTTGATCGCATCGAGATCGTTCAAAAAACGACGCCGGATCATGACAATGCCGCGGTCGCTCGGCGCCAGATATTCCTGCGAGCGGTCGGCGATCCGGCCCTGGCCGACCCAGGTCACAAAATCCTGGTTCATCACATGGCTGGTGATCCAGCGGCCGGTCGCGGGGTCGGCGATCGGCCCCTTCCACGTCGGAATGCTGTTCTGCACGTAAGGCTCGCGCTCCTTCGGCACGCGACTGAAATGCCACATCATGCTCAGCGTGTTCTCGTCATCGACCGGCACGCGGAATTCGACGTGGTTGCCGGTGAACAGGCCGTTGGGCCACAGGCACACGCGCCCCACTGTCCACAGCCGGTCCTCTTCGCTGGTGTCGGTGCGGATGCGCTTATATTGAAAGCCGTAGTCGAATTCGTTGAAATCGACCTTGACGTGCTGCGGCGTGTAGGGGCCTTCCTGGCCGGCGAGCCGCAGGCTCCAGTTCGAATGGGTCCATTCGAAATGCACCGGGTCGATCGAATTCTCCTGACATTGAAACCAGTTGCACGGGATTTCGGCCTTGACGATCTGGCGGAAGCCGTTCTTCCACGTGAAGAATTCCCAGTTCGGCACGAGCGGCCGCGGCTCCGGGCCGAGATAGGCCCAGATGAGCCCGCCCCGCTCCTCGACCGGGTAGGCTGTGATGCGGATCTGGTCGCGGAGGTGCGCCTCGGGATGCGCCATGTCCTCGTAGGGTTGCGCGAGGCACGCGCCGTCGGCGCCGTAGAGCCAGCCGTGGTAATTGCACCGCAGGCCGCACGCCTCGACATAGCCGTAGCTGAGATCGGCGCGGCGATGCCGGCAATGGCGGTCCAAGAGGCCCCAGTTGCCGCCGAGATCCCGGTAGAGGACGAGGTTTTCGCCCAAGAGCCGCACCGGCAAGGTGCCGGGCTGGTCGAGTTCGCTGGCGCCGGCGATCGGCCACCAGTAGCGGCGCAGCAGCTCGCCCATCGGCGTGCCCCTGCCCGTCTGGGTCAGCGCATCCCAGCGGCTGCCGGTTGCGTCGGTGCTATCCTGCGGCATCCCAGAGTCCCATCCATCGCGCGACCAAATCCGACCGCTTGCCTATAGCACCGGCGGCGCCGCGATCAATACTCTCGGCGCAGCAAGCAGATGCCTCACTGCCGATCAGGCGCGCGATCGCCTGCTTGCCCCAATGGAGATACGACCGGTGAGGCAAGACGCCGGCAACCCGGTCAGCTGGGGCCGCGGCGCGCGGCCTTTGGGTAGGGCGTGCCGTCGCGGCGCGTGTAGCCGATGCCCGGCTGCACCATCATGTCGATATCCGCATAATAGGCCACCGGCGCCGCCGCACGGGTGCCGATTTCGAGGATTTCGGCGACCGTCCCGGAGCGGTTCTGCAGGCAGTGGCCGTCGCCGTCATTGGCCTTGAAACCGGCGCAATCGCCAGGACGCAGGATTTCCTCGCCGGCGTTGCTGACGAGCACGACCTCGCCCGCCAGCACATAGACGAATTCGTCTTCGTTGGTGTGCCAATGGCGCTGGCTCGACCACGCGCCGGGCGGCAGGCGCAGCAGGTTGACGCCGAATTGCGTCAGCCCGGCCGCGTCGCCGAGCCGCTTGCGCTCGCGCGCCCGGCACGGCTCGTCGAACGGCGCCGGGTAGAGCGTGCCGATCACCGCCTCCAGCGTTGCCGCGTCGATGCGCTTTGCCATGTTGCCGCTCCTATGCTCATGACCATGAATAAGGTTGATGCTTGGAAACAACTGATCCGCCCGCGCGCCCGCTGCATCGGCCCGCGTCCGTGAACTACGCGGACGGGTGCATCGCGAAGCCGGCGGGGCGGCCGGCGCGCCGCGCTGCCTCGTCCGGGGCGAGCGTCGCGTCCCACAAATTGGCGTCGAACCGCCAGCCATTCACCCGGTCGGCCGCGCGCGAGATGACATAGAGGAGCGGCGGCACCATCTCGTCCGGCTCGACGAGCCGGGCCGCGGCGCCGTCGCGGCTCATGCGGCGCATCTCTTCGGCCATGCCCGGCGTGTTGGCGCCGGCGCCGGGGTTGACGATGTTGATCGTGAGGCCGGTGCCTGCGGTGTCCTTGGCCCACACTTCGGTCGCCATTTCCAAGGCCGCCTTTGAGGCGCCGTAGGGGTGCGTGCCGAGTCGGTTCATCGTGTCGAGCTTGGTCGTGACGTTGACGATGCGGCCCCAGCCGCGCGCGACCATGCCCGGCGCAAGGCGGCGCGACAGGCGGTCGGCGGCATGGAAATTGGTCGCGATGACATTGTCGACGATGTCGTCCGACACCTGCCAGAAGCGCTGCGGCTCCGGGCGGCGATAGCGCGCTGGGTCGATGTAGGTGAAGGTCAACCCGGCATTGTTGACGAGGATGTCGATCGGACCCAGGCGCGAGCCGGCCGCGGCGGCGACGCGGTCGCATTCCGCCGGCAGGCGCAGGTCGGCGACCAGGGGCACGACGCGCCCCGGCAGCTGGGCGCGCCGCGCCTCGGCCTCGACCTCGGCGACATCGTCGGCGATATGGCCGACGGCCAGCACCGCATGGCCGTCGCGCGCGAGGCCGAAACTCATTGCCCGCCCGAGGCCGCGCAACCCGCCGGTGACGACCGCCGCGCGCTGTTCCATGCTGTCCTCCGAGCCAAGACCGCGCGGGGTCATACCGCGTCGCGGCCGCGAACGTAAGGCGGATGCGAACTCTGCAGCGGCAGATGGGAGCCTCAGCCGCCGGCCGCCTGCAGCTTCGTCCAGGTGTCGCGCAGGCCGATCGTGCGATTGAAGACGAGGCGGCCGGGCGCTGCGTCGGGGTCGCGGCAGAAATAACCCTGGCGCTCGAATTGCACCGTTTCCTCGTCGCCGGCGAGCGACGGTTCGAGCCGGGCATCCCGCAGCACGTCCAGGGAATTCGGGTTGAGGTCGGCCATGAGATCGCCGGCGCCGCCGGGATCGGGGCGGGTGAAGAGCGGCTCGTAAAGCCGCACCTCGGCGGGCACGGCATGCGCGGCCGACACCCAATGGAGCGTGCCGCGCACGCGGCGACCATCGGGCGCGTTGCCGCCCTTTGTTGCCGGATCGTAGGTGCAGCGCAATTCGATGATGTTGCCGGCCGCGTCCTTCAGCGCTGCGCGGCAGGTCACGAAATAGGCGTAGCGCAGCCGCACCTCGCGCCCCGGCGCGAGACGGTGAAAATTCTTCGGCGGGTTTTCGAGGAAATCGTCGCGCTCAATATAGAGTTCGCGGCCGAACGGCAGCGGGCGCGTGCCGGCGGCCGCGTCGTCCGGATGGTTGATCCCCTCGACCTCCTCGCCGCGTCCCGCCGGATAGTTCTCGATGACGAGCTTCAACGGCCGCAGCACGGCCAAGCGGCGCGGCGCAGCGCGGTTCAGCGTATCGCGCAGCGCGGCGTCGAACATCGCCAGATCGACCGTGCTTTGGGCGCGCGCGACGCCGGCACGGCGGACAAATTCGCGGATCGCCGCGGGCGGTACGCCGCGCCGCCGCAGGCCGGCGAGGGTCGGCATGCGCGGGTCGTCCCAGCCGGAAACCCGGCGCTCATCGACGAGCCGCTTTAGAAAGCGCTTCGACATGACCGTATAGCCGAGGTTGAGCCGGGCGAATTCGTACTGCCGCGGCCGCGCCGGCACCGGAAGGTGCGCGATGAGCCAGTCGTAGAGCGGCCGGTGGTCCTCGAATTCGAGCGAGCACAGGGAATGCGTGACGCCCTCGATCGCGTCCGATTGGCCGTGCGCGAAATCATAGGTCGGGTAAAGGCACCAGCGCGTGCCGGTGCGCGGGTGCGGCGCGTGCAGGATGCGGTAGAGCACCGGATCGCGCAGGTTGATGTTGCCCGACGTCATGTCAATTTTGGCGCGCAGCACGCGGGCAGCGTCGGGAAATTCGCCGTCCCGCATGCGGTGAAACAGGTCGAGGTTTTCGCCGACGCTGCGCTCGCGCCAAGGGCTGTCTGTGCCGGGCTCGGTCAGCGAGCCGCGGGCGGCGCGAATCTCGTCGGGCGACTGGTCGTCGACATAGGCGAGTCCCTGGCGGATCAGGTGCTCGGCCCAGTCGTAGAGCTGCGCGAAATAATCCGAGGCGTAATGGAGGTGGCTGCCCCAATCGAACCCCAGCCAATGGATGTCGCGCTGGATCGCGTCGATGTATTCCTGCGCTTCCTTGGTCGGGTTGGTGTCGTCGAAGCGCAGGTGGCAGCTTCCGCCAAATTCCTCGGCGATGCCGAAATTGATCGAGATCGCCTTGGCGTGGCCGATGTGGAGGTAGCCGTTGGGCTCGGGCGGAAAGCGCGTGACGACCGCGGCGGTGCGTCCCGCGGCGAGATCGGCCGCGACGATGTCGCGCAGGAAATCGTGCCCTGCCTCGGTTTCTGCCGCCGCTTCGACCGCGCTCATGCCCTGCCGCTCCGTGTTGCCGCGAGCCTTATGTGGCCGATCCGGCGCCCGGCGCCAACCCCGCGCATGCTGCGCGGGCGATCCGATCCGTGAGGGGACAGCCCGGGCGGCCGCAAACGCGGGGCATGCTGCGGTTTGCGCGCCGGAGAACGGGCGGCGTCCCACCTCGCGTCGAGGACGCGATGCAGCGGATCGATTTTGCTTTGGCACATCCCCTTTTGGCGGCGATCGTCAGTCGCCGCCGGAAAAGGGGTGAGCGGCGATCCAGTGCCGCGCGATGTCGAGGCGCCGGGTCACCCAGACCCGCTCGCACCCGGTGACATAATCGAGAAAGCGTTCGAGCGCGGCGGTGCGTCCGGGGCGTCCGGCGAGCCGGCAGTGCAACCCGATCGACAACATGCGCGGGCGGTGCTCGCCCTCGCGATAGAGCACGTCGAAACTGTCCTTCAGGTAACCGAAAAACTGATCGCCGGAATTGAAGCCTTGCGCCGTCGCAAAGCGCATATCGTTGGAATCGAAGGCGTACGGAACGATCAGCTGGGGTCTGCCCGTGCTCGTGTCCCAGTACGGCAGGTCGTCGGCGTAGCTGTCGGCGTTGTAGAGAAACCCGCCCTCCTCGGCGACCAGGCGTCGCGTATTCGGGCTGCACCGGCCCTGGTACCAGCCGAGCGGCCGACTCCCGGTCGCCCGGGTGTGGATCTCGACCGCCCGGGCGATGTGTTCGCGCTCGACCGCCTCAGCGACATATTGATAGTCGATCCAGCGATAGCCATGCGTCGCCAGCTCCCATCCAGCGGCAACCATCGCCGCCGTCGCCTCCGGGTTGCGCTCGAGCGCCATCGCGACGGCATAGACCGTGACCGGCAGCGAGCGCGACGTGAACGCGCGGTAGAGCCGCCAGAACCCGGCGCGGCTGCCGTATTCGTAGAGCGACTCCATGTTCATGTTGCGCAGGCCGAGCGTCGGCTGCGCGCCAATCCATTCCGACAAAAAGGCCTCGGCCGCAGGGTCGCCGTGGAGGATCGAATTCTCCGCGCCCTCCTCGTAATTGATCACGAACTGCACCGCGATGCGCGCCTCGCCCGGCCATCGCGCTAAGGGCGGCTCGGCGCCATAACCGATCATGTCGCGCGGGTAGGCCGTCATGGCTGCGATCCCTCCACGCCGGACATCAACCAAGACCCCGGGGCCGCGGGTGCACCGGGCGTGCCAAGTCGCGACAGCGCGTTTCGCTTCGGGCGCCGGCGCGGCCACGCGGTATGCACATTGCATCGCGCCACCGGTCAGCACCGGAGAGGGGAAATCGGATGCGCGGGCGATACCTGGAGTTGTTTGCGGCGGCGATGGCGTTGGCAGCGGTCGGTCTCGGTGCGGCGCCCGGCCGGGCGGCCGACCTCGCCTACTTCCAACGGCAACTTGCGCCGTTCCGCCACAAGCCGAGTTTTATCGCCCCGGGTCCGAGCTTTGATGCCAAGGCCTGCATGGCGGGAAAATCGATCTTCAGCATCCCGGTCTCCTCGGCCAACCCGTTCACCGCCAACATCGAAAAGGCGATGGCGGACGCCGCCAAGGAGGTCGGCTTCAAGTTTACGGATTGGGAAAATCAAGGCCAGAGCACGCAATGGGTGCAGGGCATGAACGCGGCGCTCAATGAAAAGGCAAACCTGATCGACCTCCTGGCGGGCACCGATCCGCGGGTGCTCGTGCCGCAGGTCAGGGCCGCCGAGGCCGCACACATTCCGGTGGTGGCGTCGCATTACAACGGGCTCGAACAGTCGGCGCGGGTGCGCAAGATGGTCTCGGCCGACGTGCCGATCGATTATTTCAAGGCCGGCGCCTTGCTCGTCGATTGGGCAGCGCTGCAAACCAAGGGCAAGCTCGACGCGATCGTGCTGATCGCGACCGGCGCGCTGTCGACCGACAGCATGATGGCGGGCATCACCCACGAGCTGAAGCATTGCCCCGGCTGCAAGACGCGGGTCATCAACGTCCCGGTGACCGACTGGGCCACCCGCATCACCCCGAACGTCCAGTCGGCGCTGCTCAGCGATCCCCGGGTCAATTACATCATCGTCATCTACGACAGCATGGGGCAGTTCGTGGTCCCGGCGGTGACGCTGACCAATTCGGCGAGCCGCGTCAAAATCGACTCCTTCAACGGCACGCCCTTTGTCCTCGGCCTGATCCAGGACGGCAAGATCCAGATGGATATCGGCGAGAACCTCGACTGGATCGGTCATGCGATCATCGACGCCGAGATGAGGATCGTCTGCCACCTGCCCGAGGTGCGCAACCCGCACATCCCCTTCTACATTTTCGACAGCCGCAACGCGCTCGACGCGGGCAAGCCGCCGCAGCTCAGCAAGGGCTATGGCGATGCCTACGTCGCGGGTTACGCGAAGCTGTGGAAGGTGCGGTGAACGAGCCGGCGCTGGAGCTGCGCCGGCTGTCGAAGACGTTCGGCGGCCAGCAGGCGCTGAGGGACGTCGATTTCGCCGTCCGCGCCGGCGAGGTGCACGGTCTCCTCGGGCAGAACGGCTCCGGCAAGTCGACGCTGATCAAGGTGCTGGCCGGGTTTCACCGCCCCGATCCCGGCGCCCGGTTGCGCATCTTCGGCACCGAGGTGCCGTTGCCGATCCCGCCCGGCGGCTTCCGCCGTTACCGGATCAGCTTTGTACACCAGAACCTGGGCCTGGTGCCGGCGCTGACGGTGCTCGAAAACCTGCTCATCGCACGCTTTGCCACGACCGATCGCTGGCGGATCGATTGGCCGCGTGAAGCCGCGGCGGCGCGCGCCACCTTCGCCCGCTACGGGCTTGACATCGCCCCGCTCGCCGCGGTGTCGCGCCTCTCCTCCGTCGAGCGCGCGCTGGTGGCCATCGTGCGGGCGGTCGAGGAGGCCGGAGAAGGCAGCGGCGTGCTGGTGCTCGACGAGCCGACCCCGTTTCTGCCGCGACGCGACGTCGAACGCCTGTTCGCCTTGATCCGCCGGTTGGCGGCGCGGGGCGCGGCGGTCATTTTCGTCTCGCACGACATCGACGAGGTGCTGGAAATCACCGAGCGGGTCACGGTGCTGCGCGACGGGCAGGTGGTCGGCAGACTGGTGACGGCGGAGTCGAGCCGGGATGACATCGTGCGCATGATCGTCGGGCGCGCGCTGGAGGCACCCGGTCCGCGGCCGCCGCCCGCTTCCGGCGCGCCGACCATTCGGGTGTGCGATCTCGCCGGCGGGCAATTGCACGGCTTGTCGCTGGAGCTGCGGCGCGGCGAAATCGTCGGGCTGACCGGCCTCCTCGGCTCGGGCTACGAACAGGTGCCTTACCTGCTGTACGGCGCCCTCGCGGCAAGCGCGGGCGAATTGGCGCTGGGCGGCCGGACGTTCGACCTGCGGCGATTGAGCCCGACGGCAGCGCTCGGTGCCGGGATGGTGCTGATCCCCGGCGACCGTCCGGTCGCCGGCGGCGTGCCGGCCTTGCCGATCGTCGATAATCTCGCGTTGCCGGCGCTCGGCACGCGGTTCGCGCCGTGGCTGCTGCGCCGATCGGCGATTGTCGCGCATGCGCGGCGGCTGGGGGAGACCTTCGGGATCGTTCCCAACCGGCCGGAACTGCCGCTTTCGGCGCTCAGCGGCGGCAATCAGCAAAAGGTCGTCCTCGCCAAGTGGCTGCAGCTCGATCCCGCGCTGATGCTGCTCGACGAGCCGACGCAGGGCGTCGATGTCGGCGCCCGACGCACGATCTTCCGCGCCATCCGCGACGCCGCGGAACGCGGCACGGCAATCCTGTGCGCCAGTTCCGACGCCGACCAGCTCGCCGAGCTGTGCGACCGCGTGGTGGTGCTGGCGCACGGCCGGATCGTCACCGAGATCGCCCGGCCGGCGCTCGACAAGCACGCCGTCGTCGCCGCCTGCTACGGGGGAACGGCATGAGCAGCGAACGAGTTGCCGCCATCGCGACGTCGCGCGGCCGGCACAGCCTCGTCGATCTGGCCGAGCGCTACGCGCTGATCGTCAGTCTTGCGGCGATGCTGGCGGTGTTCAGCATCCTGCGGCCCGATACCTTCTTTACCTGGTCCAATCTGTCGACGATCCTTGGCTCGCAGGCGGTTCTGGTAGTCGTGACGCTGGGCCTGATTGTGCCGCTGACCGCCAACGACTTTGACGTGTCGATCGCCTACGTGCTGACGCTGTCGGCGATGATCGTCGCGGTGCTCAACGCGCAGCTCGGTTGGCCGGTATGGGCGGCCGCATCGGTGGCGATCGCGATGGGGCTGCTGGTCGGCGCGATCAACGCGTTTTTCATCACCGTCTTTCGCATCCACTCGCTGATCGTGACGCTCGGCGTCGGAACCTTCCTGCACGGGGTCACGTTGTGGATCAGCGGCTCGATGACGATCAGCGGCATCGCCAACAGCCTGATGAATGCAGTCATCGTGTGGCGGCTGTTCGGCATCCCGCTCGAATTTTTCTACGCGCTGATCCTGTGCGCCGCGGTCTGGTACATTTTCGAATATACCGCGCTGGGGCAGCGCATGCTGTTTGTCGGGCGCGGGCGCGAGGTGGCACGGCTGTCGGGCATCAACACCGACCGGATG
>DATJUL010000402.1:0-7087 GCA_035502295.1 Allostellaceae bacterium
GGCGGGCCAGCGCGCAGGTGTGGTCCTGCAATTCCTCGCCGCCGGCATGGTCGCCGGTCGCGAGGTCGAGCCGATCGTCGAGCAGGATGAAACCGGGGCGGCCGCGGAATACGGCGCCGGCGACGACCAGGGTCTGCTCGCCCATCGCCTCACGCGCGCCGGGCATGCCGTTAGCCAGCAATTTGAACGGATTGGCGCCGGCGAGGCGCGGCCCGACAACGCGCCGCGCCCAATAGCGGTGACCGGCGAGCGGCATCGGCAGCGGCGCCCAAGTGTCGGCGAGCGCCGGCGCCGCGCGCCGCAGCGCCGCGCGCACATCCGGGCGCAGGCAGTCGATGTGGATGTGCAACTGGTTCTGCGAGCGGGCATAGGGCGAATTGATCGCCAGGCTCAGCGCGTCGCGCGGCAATGCCCGGCCGGCGGCCCGCTCGGTCCAGCCGCGCTCGCGCCACGAATCGGCAACATAATTGGGCGCGCCGGGCCGCAAAAGCTGCGGGTCTTCGATGCCGGTGACGCGCGCGGTCGGGATCAGCAGGTATTGCGTCCGGCCGCGTATGTCCTTCAGCAGCACAAAGCCGCGCGCGACGCCATGGCGCAGATCGACAAAGGCGCACGGCGCCGGCCTGCCGTGCGCGGCCTCGTGCGGCACGCAGCGCTCGTGCACGATCTTCCACAGCGCGTCGGGATCGGCCGCCAGGGCAGTGCCCGCCGATGCCGCCAACGCCAACGCGGCGAGCAATACGCGCCAACCCCGCGCGGCGATCGATCGGCCTGTGGATCGCGCTCTCAAGTTATGCCGCAACTTATCGGGTTGTGGCGGACCCGAGAGGATTCGAACCTCCGGCCTCTGCCTTCGGAGGGCAGCGCTCTATCCAGCTGAGCTACGGGTCCGCACCACGGCGCCACGCTGCTTACCGCCGGGCGCCCCCTGACGCAAGCGGCATCGCGCCGGCAGCAAGGGCCGGAGCGGCGCCGGCGGGCGGCCACGGGCGCGCATTCTCGGCAAAATCGGCGTGCGACGGCAGCACGGCGCGGCGATTGAAAATCCAGCTCGCGACATCCTCTGCCACGATCGCGCCATCGAGATCGCGCAGCAGCATGTGGTAGCCGTGCGGGTAATACGCCAGCGTATCGCGCGCCCGCGCCACCCTCGGCAGGTGCGAGACGAAATCGCGGATCGCGACCTTCGGCACGATCTGGTCGTGCGCGCCGTACATCAGCAGGAGCGGCGCCTCGAGATGCGGCGCGGCGGCGAGCGCGTCGCCCATCAGATTGACCAGGCCGTAGATCGTATCGACGCGCGCGCCCTTTTCGACCAGTGGATCCTTCGCCAGCCGGCGCAGCATCGGGATGTTGTCGGAGGCAAGAATGCGCAGGCTGCTTCCGGTCAGCACGAGGTCGGGCACCAACCGCACGGCGAGAAACAGCGCCGCCTTCGGCCAGAACCCCATCGTCGCGCGGCCCCACACCGCCGGCGCGGCGAGGATGACGCCGTCGGCGTCAGCCTTTGGCATGACGCCGCCGGGACCGGGGATGACGCCCTTCTCGGCGCCGCTCATCGCCAGGATCGCGACCGCGCCGCCCATGCTTTCGCCGAACAGATAAAGCGGCTTATCGGGATACAGGCGGCGCAGGATGCGGCTCGCGACAATCGCATCGACAACGAGCGGCCCCTCGCCCGGCCACAACCCGTGGCCGGGGGCGGCGCCGAAGCCGCGCTGGTCGTAGGCATAGGTGGCGATGCCGTCCTTGGCCCAGCGTTGCGCCGGGATCGCCAAGCCGTGGCTGTAGTCGCCGAAGCCATGCAGCCCCAGGACCACCGCTCTGATCTTCCCCTGCGGCAGCCATTTGCGCAGCGGCAGCCGGGCGCCGTCGGCGGCGATGAAGGCATCGCTGGTGAAATGCGCCGGCCCCTTCGGCGCCGGCAGCGGTCGGCGCGGCGCAAAGGCGGCAAGCTGCACGCCGATATCGCCCGCCGGCCCGCAGGTCGCCAGCACCAGCAACAGCGGTGCCAGGAGCCCGAGCGGCGCGGCGATCGCCAAGCGCCAGCGGCGCGGCGCACGGGTCCGCGCGGGATTGCCGGGGGAGCGCGTCATTGCCTCTTTCCGGCCGAGGCGTATCATCGGCGCGGCCGGGCGGTCAACCGATCGGCGGCCGATCGATCCGGCTCGGCTGTGCTGCGGGATGTGTGATGCCCCCCTTCGAAACGATCGCGACCGACGAAATGATCGTCGCCTGCAACGGCGGCGGCGGGCCACTCGGCCATCCGCGGGTCTATCTGAACCTCGCGCCGCACGGGCGGGTCGAATGCCCCTATTGCTCGCGATTGTTTGTCAACCGGGCTGTCATCGAAGCGGGCGGGGTCGCCGAGGAAGCCGGCACCGCGCCGATGGCCCCTGGGGGAGGCGAGAATGGATGACGTGAGCGCTGCGGTCATCGCCGAGCGCCCGGCGAGCACGGCGCTCTCCGAGGCGCCGCATCACGTATTTCTGATCGACGGCTCGGGCTTCATCTTCCGCGCCTATTTCGCCCGCGCCAAGGACCCGAAGGCAGAGCGTTTTCAACGCAAATCCGACGGCATGGCGACCGAAGTCGTCATGATCTTCAGCAACATGTTGGACAAGTATCTGCGTGAGACCGACGCCGACCATATCGCGGTAATTCTCGATGCGTCGGGTCGCAGCTTCCGCAACGATCTCTACGACCAGTACAAAGCCAACCGGCGCGAGATGCCGGACGATCTGCGTCCGCAGTTGGAGCATGTGCGGCGGGCGGCGGATGCGTTCGGCGTGTGCCGCATCGAGCTGGAAGGGTTCGAGGCCGACGATTTGATCGCGACGTACACCCGTCATGCCGTCGCAGCCGGCGCGAACGTGACGATCCTGTCGTCCGACAAAGATTTGATGCAGCTCGTCCACGACGGCCGCGTCATGATGCGCGACCCGATGACCGACCGACCGATCGGCGAAGCCGAAGTACGCGAGAAATTCGGCGTCGGGCCGGACAAGGTTGTCGAAGTGCAGGCGCTGTGCGGCGACAGCACCGACAACGTGCCCGGGGTTCCGGGCATCGGCGTCAAGACCGCGGCAGAGCTGATCACGACTTACGGCGACCTTGAAACGCTGCTGGCGCATGCGGGCGAGATCAAGCAGCCGAAGCGGCGCGAGGCGCTGATCGATCATGCCGACAAGGCGCGGCTGTCGAAAGAGCTGGTAACGCTTGATGCCGACGTGGCGTTGCCCTGCCCGCTGGTCGACCTCCGGGTCAAGTCGTACGACCCGGACAAGCTTTTTCCGTTTCTCGACGAGATGGAACTGCGCGCACTCAAGTCGCGCATCGAAAAGCGGCTGGCGATCACTGCGTCGGCGACCTCCGACGGTCCGAGCGAGCCGGTCATCCCCGAGGTGCCGCCGTTTTCGGCCGGGCATACCTACGCCCTCGTCGATACCGAGGAGGGCCTCGACCATTGGATCGAGGCGGCGGTGCAGGCCGGGCAAGTCGCGGTGTGGCCGGCGGTGAGCGCGGTTCCCGGCACAAGGCCGGAACTCTGCGGCCTCGCGCTGGCGCTGTCGCCGGGCCTTGCCGCCTATGTGCCGCTTGCCCATCATCCCGCCGGCCTCCTCGATGCGCCGGCCGGCACGCTGTCGCGCGCGGCGGCGCTGGCGCGGCTCAAGCCGCTGTTCGCAGACCCGGGCACTCTGAAGATCGGCCACGACATGAAGGCCGCGGCGCATGTGCTGCGCCGTTATGGCATCGGCCTCAAGGCCTACGACTGCACGATGCTGATGTCCTATGTGCTCGATGGCGGCCAGCTCGATCACGGCATCGAGGAATTGACCCGCCGTGCATTCGCCCACGACCTGACGCCGGCAAAGGAAATCCTCGGTACCGGCAAGAGCCTCATCTCGTTCGCCGAGGTCGCGACCGCAGCGGCATGCGATTTCGCCTGCGAGCGGGCCGACGCGGCGCTGCGCCTGCACATGATCCTGAAAGCGCGGCTCGTCAAAGAGCATATGACGGCGTTCTACGAGACGATCGAGCGGCCGCTGGTGCCGGTCGTCGCGGCGATGGAGGATGCCGGCGTCAAGGTCGATCGCGCCGCGCTCGCCGAATTGTCGCGCGATTTCGCCCGCCGCATCGCCGACCTCGAAGCGGCGGTCTGGCGCGATGTCGGCAACGAATTCAACATCGGCTCGCCCAAGCAATTGGGCGATGTGCTGTTTGAAAAGCTGCAACTGCCGGGCGGCAAAAAAGGCAAGACCGGCGCCTACGGCACCGATGCCGGCATCCTCGAAACCCTGGCGCCGCTGCATCCGGTGCCGGCCCAGGTGCTGGAATGGCGCCAGCTGACCAAGCTCAAATCGACCTATGCCGACGCTCTCGGCGACGAAATCGACGCCAAGACCGGCCGCGTGCACACGACCTTCGCGCTGGCCGCAACCGCAACCGGCCGGCTCTCATCGTCCGAACCCAACATCCAGAACATCCCGATTCGCACCGAGGAGGGCCGCAAAATCCGCCGCGCCTTTGTCGCCGAAGACGGGCATCTCCTGCTGTCGGCCGATTACAGCCAGATCGAATTGCGCCTCGCCGCGCATGTCGCCGATGTCGCCGAACTGAAGCGCGCGTTTCAGGACGGCCAGGACATCCACGCGATGACCGCGAGCGAAGTCTTCGGCGTGCCGCTCGACAAGATGGACCCGCTGACCCGCCGGCGCGCCAAGGCGATCAATTTCGGCATCATCTACGGCATCAGCCCGTTCGGCCTCGGCAACCAGATCGGCGTGCCGCAGGGCGAGGCGGCCGATTACATCCGCGCCTATTTCGCGCGCTTTCCGGCGATCCGCGCCTATATGGAAACGGTCAAGGCCGAGGCGCGGCGCAGCGGTTTTGTCGAGACGATCTTCGGCCGCAAATGCCATATCCCCGGCATCCGCGACCAGAACCCGGCGCGCCGCGCCGGCGCCGAGCGGCAGGCGATCAACGCGCCCTTGCAGGGTTCGGCCGCCGACATCATCAAGCGGGCGATGGCGCGCCTGCCGGCGGCGCTCGCCAAGGCCGGCCTCAAGGCCCGCATGCTGCTGCAGGTGCACGACGAACTCCTGTTCGAAACGCCCGAGGACGAGATCGAGGCGACCGCCCTTCTCGTCAAAGGCGTCATGGAAGGCGCCTGCGCGCCGCGCTGCGAACTCTCGGTGCCGCTCGTCGTCGAAACCGGCGCGGCCCGCAGCTGGGACCAGGCGCATTAACAGGCGCGGTCACGCGCCCGGCCCACTCGCTGTCGGGGATGAGAACCGATCGGCGCCGTATAATACGAAACTGTCGCTAACGCGAGTGGAGCGCATCCCGATGTCCCTCCCAATCGTCAGCCGCTGGTTGCGCCGTCCCCTGGCCGCGGCCGCAGTCGCCATCGCGTGCCTCGCAGGCGCCGCGACGCCAGTCAGCGCACAATATTATCCGTATTACCCATATTACCCGTATTACGCACCGTACTGCAACCCGTATTATTACCCTTATTACGGCTGCGGCTACGGATATCCCTATGCATATTACTGGGGTTGGGGCGGCTGGTACGGCCATGGATACCGCGGTGGTTTCCACGGCGGCTATCGCGGCGGCTATCGTGGCGGCGGACATGGCGGCGGCCACGGCGGCCATCGCTGATCTACGGTGTCACCCAGACGCCACTGAAAGGCTTTCGGCCGCCGGGTCGTGGTGACGCAGATGGGCGGCGGCGCGGTCGCGGTCGCCGACCGCGTAGCAATAGACGCAGCCGTGCGGACACGTGTCGTAGGCGCCGATGTCGCGCGAGGCGGCACAGCGGCAGCCCGGCCGGTTGCCGGCGGTCGGGGCGCGGATCGGTCGCTGCCCGATATCGGCGATCCGGCCGGCGTCGATGCAGCGCGCCTCGCCGAGTCCCGGCGCCGACAGATCCGGCTGGCTGCATAGAGCCGCTGCCATGCCGTGCTCGTGCGCCAGCGCGGCGAGCTCCGTGAGCAGCGCGCGTTTTTCCTCGGGCGGCGGGTCGCGCCAGGCAAAACCATGCTTCGATGCGGCGCGGTCGAGGTTGCGCCGCGTCTTCCGGTAGGGGTGCGCGACCGACAACACGACCTCGTCCACGCTGCCGGCGAGCGCTCGCGCCAGCGCCGCGAAATTGGCACGGTGCGCGGCCGCATCGAGGCCGTCGGCGAACAGGATCGGGTCGTAGCGCCACACCGCCGCGCGCGGGCCGAACCGGCGGCGCACCTCGCGCAGCTGCGCCACCGCCGCGTCGGCGGCGATGACCGAACTTTCGAGGCATCGCGGATAGAAGGTGACCGTGAACTGCACGACAAACGGCGCGATGCGCCGGATGGCGTCGAGATCGCCAAGCAGCGGCCGCAGGTTGCGCGTCCATAAGACGAAGCCGTCGACCTCGCCGGGGCGCAGCGACACCGCGTAATCGGCGCCGCCATAGGGGTTCTTGACGCGGCATCCGCCGATCCGCAACCGCTGTCGAAACCACGCGGCGTAGAACGCCGGAATGTCGGTGCGATAGCTCGCCGAGACAATCACGATGACGCAGACCCAGGGGCAGTTAGGCCGGTTGATAGGCGCCCGGCCCGCCACATATATATCCCGCCGGCCGCATCAGGTGCGATCGGCTTTCCGGGGGATCGGGACGGTGCTTTCCCGGGCCGGCCGGTCCTGCTTTTGTGAAGAGGTCCCTGATGAGCAAAGTCATTGGCATCGATCTCGGTACGACCAATTCCTGCGTTGCCGTCATGGAAGGCAGGAATGCCAAGGTCATCGAGAACGCCGAGGGTGCACGCACGACGCCGTCGATGGTCGCATTCACCGATTCCGGCGAGCGCCTGGTCGGCCAGGCCGCCAAGCGCCAGGCGGTCACCAACCCCGAAAACACGTTCTTCGCGATCAAGCGGCTGATCGGCCGCCGCATGACCGACCCGATGGTCACCAAGGACATGGATCTGGTGCCCTACAAGATCGTCGCGGGCGACAACGGCGACGCCTGGGTCGAGAGCCGCGGCAAGAAATACGCGCCCTCCCAGATCAGCGCCTTCATCCTGCAGAAGATGAAGGAAAC
>DATJUL010000403.1:0-2575 GCA_035502295.1 Allostellaceae bacterium
CATGCTGCGCGCCTATGGCCGGTTTCTCGACGATTACCGGCAGGCGCCGCTGCGCATCGTCAACCACCTGTCGCGCCAGCTCGACCTACCGCCGGTGCTTTTCCTTGGCCCGCCGGAGCGCGAACCGACCGAGCGCGAGCAAGCCGGGCGCCTTCGCGACTACTTCGGCCTTGCGGTCTTCGACCAGGACGCGGCCACCAGGTTGCGGGAGTGGCTGCGGCAGGGCGCTGCTGAAGGCCGGCCGCCGCCGGCTGCCAGCACACGACCGCCGTGCTGCGCCAGCGTTGCGCCGACAGCGGCAAAATAAGGCTGCATCCCCGCGGGGTTGTTAACGTCTTGTTCAACGACAAAGTAGGCCGGCATCCCTGCCTCCTGCGCGTGCGAAGACCACACAGCTTATTGGCGCGCCGCCGCGAAGGGAAGGACCTGATCGTGGCGGATGTCGCGCGCCGAGCGACTGGTTGCAGACAGAGCCGCCATCGATGGCTCGCCTGTCGATCGAGCAGGTCTGTCCCACTGCCGACGTCTAGCTTGGGTTGCGTGAGCACACAGCGGCATGTGTCAATCGTCGGGCGTTCCCCCTGCGATAACACGCAGAGCCGGTTGGCCAGGCGCGAGCGGCACGTTGAAGGCGACGACTGGCTGCGTCAGGCCCTTGAGCGTGAAGGCGCCGAGGTCTTCGAGGGTGATCCTTTCGTCAAGGCGAGCCGCAACGCGCTGACTTATCAGGATTTGACCGTCCTTCGCTTCAGCACAAAGGCGCGCCGCCACATCGCAGACCGTGCCGATGGCGGTGTAGCCCGAACGTTCGGAAAACCCGATCTGCCCCAGTGTCGCATAGCCCTGCGCTATGCCAGCCCCGAAGCCAAGATCGCGGCCGAGTCGGCGCCAGCCCGAGATCAAAGCCGCGGCCGGCCTCCCGCATCGCGATCGTCATCCTGACGGCACGTTCGGCAGCGTCGGGGATGGGTACCGGGTCGTTGAAGAACACCACGATCCCGTCGCCCGAAAATTGGTCGAGCGTTCCCTCGAACCGGCTGACGAGTGGCCCCAGCGCGCCATGATATTCGCGCAGGAAATCGAGCACCTCCTCGGGTTCTGCCGTCTCGGTGAAGGCGGTGTAGCCACGCAGATCGCAAAACACGACGACAATCTCGCGGCGGTGACTTTCGAGAATCTTCTCGTCACCCTGTGACACGATCAGTTCGGCCAGCTGCGGCGCCAGGAACCGCTTCAAGCGCCCGATTCGGCCCAATTCCCCGACTTGCTCGGCGACGCGCGCTTCGAGGCCCCGGTTGAGTTCGGCGACCTCTTCGGTTCGCTGCCGCAATTCCCTGAGGAGACGCGCGTTCTCAATCGCGATCACGGCTTGGTCGGCGAAGCCGCGCATCATCTCCAATTCGTCCGGCCGGAAGGGGCGAACCTCGGTCCGGTTCACGACCATGGTGCCGATCGCGTTTCCTTCCTGCATTAGCAGCGTAAAAGCCTGTGTCCGTATGCCCAAATCGCGCACTAACTGCCCGATTGCCGTGGCAGAGCGCGTGACGGCCGTATTCTCAACGTGAATTTGCCGCTTTTCGACAATTGAGCGACGAGCGCCGCCCGATTGCTCGATCGGTACGTCCGGTCTCGATCGGTACGTCCGGTATCGCGTTGCTCGCTTTGGTCGACTCGCGGCCCGCCGCTGCGACGACGCGCAGCATGTCGCCGTCAAGTCGCCGGATATGGGCGTCGGGCGCGTCGAACATGCGTGCCGCTGTCGCGGCGATTGTGTCGAGGGTCCCCTTCGAGAATGTCCGGTAAATGGATGACCTTCGCCTCCCGGAACACCTGTCCGGCGAAGGTTCGGGAGCCGAGGTCAAGCGGCTGGCGGTCGAGGTACTCGCTGAACGCGGGCGGCAGGTTGCGCGCTGCCATTCGGCGCAATTCTTCTCCGTGTCGCACGCCGAGGAGACCGAAGCTCGCATCGCATAGGCGTAACGCCTTTCCCAGCATTGCGTCGAACACCGGCGCGAGATCGCCCGGTGAGGAATTGATGACCTGCAGGACCTCCGCGGTCGCGGTTTGCCGATCCTGAGCGTCTCGGATCTCGGCTAATGCCTCGCCCAGCCTTCGCTGCGTCTCGGCAAGCTCACGCCGCAACTGGGCGATAAGCCGTTGTGGGTCGTCCGAGGTGCTGTCGTGTGGCGCGCTCACGCACGGCCTCGTCGGGTCGTGTTCACTCGGGGATCATAGCCCGACGAGCGCGTCCCGCCACGGCATTCTCGGCCAAGACAATCGGACGAGTGACCGCTAACCGCGATCAGGCGAACGGCAAAAATCGGCGCGTCTCGCCGGTTGCCGCGGGCTCCGGGCACGGTCGGCTCTCCCCAGGGACAGCAGCCGTTCGCCAGGCACTGCAGAACCGCCCTTCGCGCCCCAATGCGGACCCTCGGCCGTCCTATCTTCAGGGTTGTGGCACGCTTGATGCGTGTCTACGATCACACGCACTTTGATGGGCGTGGGCGACGCTTAGGCGCGCACATCGCATCGAGCGACTTCCCTTTCTCGGTTGGCCAGTACCTTGGCGCGGATA
>DATJUL010000404.1:0-7598 GCA_035502295.1 Allostellaceae bacterium
GACTACTCGGTTGGGCCGATCGCGGCCGATCTGGAACCGCCGCTCGCGTGGCTTGTCGAGCGCCCCCTCTTGCGGCCGATCAAGGTCCAGCGGCAATTCAGCTTTCGCGGCCGCCAGCACCTCGTGCGATCAAGACGGCCCGGCTTCGTGTCGCCACCGCGGGACGTATCGATCGGTGCCGCTTTTGAGCGCGGGGTCACTCGCCCGCAGGCACGCAGTTGGTTCTGACGCTGACGGCGGGCGCACGCGGCAGGTTGCGCATGCAGTGACAGGTGTAGATCCACGTCTGGCACTGTGCGGCGACGGGGCCGAGGTTGGCGGGGGCAAAGCCGATACTGCTTTCGGGGTCGAACGACGGCCCAAACCACTCGGGATGTGCAGCGAGCTTGGCTTCCCACCGCGAGTCGCGACCGCTTGACAGTACCGCTACGAGGACCGCCAGCACAACCGCGGCGGTCAGCAGCAGACGGTTCAGCCGAGCGCAGACGGCGTCAAGCCGACCTGCTGCCGAAATGGCGCCGGGTCCAGGCGGATGCGATGATTGCCTACTGTCGACCAGTACCATTGCACAGCACCCTGCAATGACGCAAGCGAGGATGAGCGGCAGCATCGAGGTCTCCCCGTCATCCCTCCATGGCCGACCCCGCCTCGCGGTCCTGTCGCGCCACGCCGACCTCGCAGCATTCGGGGCCGTAGGCCTGCCACGGCGGGCGGCGCCGCTCGTCTCGCAGCAGTCCGGGGGGCTGCGTAAGGTCACCGAAATCATGGCGGTCCATCATCGCGAGTTCACGCCTTGCCCGGATCCGCGACCGCCAAAGATCAAGCACGCGCCGGAGCGCCGCCAAGCAAACAAAGCGACGTAACGAGAAGATCGTGTGCAACGCCAGGCGGCCGCCGGTGAGATTTCCGAGCCTGCCGGTCGCGGTCTGTTGCCGGTACATCGACAAAGCTTGATTTAATCGTAAGCAGTTTATTGGCAGCATCGCCGAATGAAGGAGTATAATCGGCGGTAAGTCAGCCAGCCATCCGTATGATATAAAGGCTATGTTGCTGGCGATTGCGAAAGTCCTGAGTGGCACCATTTTTTTGGTATAAAATGTCGTAAACACAAGGATTGCGGCGGTATAACCAATCACGTCTGTCAAGGTCATGAACGGGGATCTCCCACCTATGCAGGTCAGCGGCGTCAGCGCGCGCATTGCCAATGCCGCGCTGCCGCCTTCCGGAGCCGTTTGCTCGATCCTGCCTTTGCTGAGCGGCCTGCATTCGACCCACCGGATACTCGATCGTCTGTCCGACCGAAGCTTCGCCGAACTCGATCACCGCGTGATATCGGCGATGTAACAATCGCGTAACCGATAGGTGAATCTTGACTGCCAAGATCGCGGTCGTCAGGATCACCGCCTGAAGAATGCTTTGCTGGCGGCGGCGTGACACGGCGGATCGTGCTGATTGCTGCTGGAGATGCGGTAGTGCGCGCCACGGTGGCGCGGGTGGCACGCGCGGTTGGGTGTGCGGTCGAACTGGCCGAGAGTGCCCGGCGGGCACGCGAAATCACCGCAAGTTGCCGGGTGGATCTGGCGATTATCGATGTGGAGCGGCTGGGCCCCGACAGTCCCCGGCTGATAGGCGAATTGCGCGACACGGTCGGTCGCGTCGTGCTGGTTGGGGAACGCGGCGCTGGTGCGGCCCGATATCGTGCCCCGCTGGTGGCAGCCGATGCGACCCTGGTTGATGTGGCGGACGAGCGGGCGCTCGCCGCCCAGATCGCGCAGACGATGGCGCCGCCGGTCAACGCCGACCACGAGGCCGCACTCAGCGATCTGCTGGGCTTCGAGGGCCGCCTTCTCGACGTCGACGGGCGTGTCGTTCGCTTTGCCGACGGGCAGGAGACCCCGCTGACCCACGCCGAGTTCCGCGCCCTGTCAACGTTTCTGCGCGCTCCCGGCCGCGTACTTTCGCGCGGGCAGCTGCGCATTGCGGTCGCCGGAGAAGAGCACGAAGCCGACGAGCGCAGCATCGACATGCTGGTGTCGCGCCTGCGGCGCAAGATCGAGCCGGACCCGGCGCGGCCGCGAGTCATCGTTACCGTTCCCGGCGCCGGCTACCGCTGTGCCGCGCGCGTGCAGCGGGTAGCGGCGTCGTCGTTCAGTCAAACCGTGGCGATGCCGCCGGCGTCGTCGGAGCGCCGGCCGCTCACCATCCTGTCCTGCAGCATCGAGGGCCTGGCGGCGATCGCCGACACAAGCGATACCGAGGAGATGCCCAAGACGATGGGCGCGCTGCGTCGGATTTGCGACGAGGTTGTCGGCCGGTACGGCGGCATCATCTCGGCGTTTCTCGGCGACAGCCTGGTTGTCCACTTCGGCTACCCGGAGGCGCACGAGGACGATGCCGAGCGTGCGGTGCGCACCGGCCTGGATTTGGCGGCGGCTGTCGCGCAGCCCCACAGCAACGGTGTCCTACGAGGGCTTCGGACGCGCATCGGCATTGCTACCGGCACCGTCGTGCTCGGCGATTTGGCGGTCGGCGGAGATCATAGCTATAGCGCAATCGGCGAGGCGGCGAGCCTGGCAAAGCGCCTCGCCGCCGCGGCGCCTCTCGGGGCAGTGGTCGTCAGCGAGCGTACCCGTATGGTGGCGGGCCGCGGTTTCACCTACCGACCGGCCGACCCAATCCGCAGCGCCGGCTCCGACGCAATCTTGCCAGCGTGGCGGGTAACCGGAGAGGTCCGCATCGCCGTCCGATTCGCGGCGCGGCGCGTGCCCCTGTTGGGCCGTCTGATCGGCCGCGCGGAAGAAATCGCCATGCTGCGCCGGCGATGGCGCCAGGCGAGCCGCGGCGCCGGCCAGGTCGTGCTGCTGACGGGAGAGCCGGGGATCGGCAAGTCACGGCTGGCGCTCGAGGCCGAGCGGTCGATCGCGCGGGGAAACCACTTTCGCGTGGCGATCTTCGGCTCGCCCCGGCACACCGCCAGCCCACTCTTCCCGGTCCTCAGACACATCGAGCGGGCGGCTGGTTTTTCCACGGGGGACGACGGGGTCGCGAAGCTGGCAAAGCTCGCCCATCTGATCGGGGGAATTGGCAGCGCGCCGAGCGAGGCGGTTGCCCTGCTCGCCGGCCTGTTGTCCGTACCTCATGCGGACGAGGCAGCCCTTCGCAACCTCAGTCCACAGCGGCGCAAGGAGAAGAGTTTCGACCTGCTGCTCGCGATGATCGACCGGCTGGCGGCGCGCCAACCGATCTTTCTGCTGGTCGAGGATGCCCAGTGGATCGACCCGACGACGCTCGAATTGCTGTCGCTGGCGGTCGACCGGGTGGCGCGGGCGCCGATCCTCCTGTTGATAACGGCGCGATCCGACTTCACGTTGCCCTGGCCCGATCACGCCCATGTCGGACGACTTGCGCTGTCTCGGCTGGGTCCGGACGAGGCCGCGGAGCTGGTGGGTCGGAAGGCGGTGTCTGCGCCGCTGACGGCGGCCACGGTCGAGCACATCGTGGCGCGAGGGGACGGCGTGCCGCTGTTCCTTGAAGAATTGACCAAGATGGCGCTCGACTTGTCGGCGTCGACCCTTCCCGGTGACCGAGCCGCGCCCGTCGAGCCGATCGAGCTCAACGACGTACCGCCCACCCTCGAAAGCCTGCTCTTGGCGCGCATCGACCGCGTCGGCGCGGCGGCCAAGTCGGTAGCCCAGGTCAGCGCGGCGATCGGCCGCAGTTTCTCCTACGAACTCCTGCGCCTGATCGAGAGCGGTGACGCCACGCGGCTCGACAATGCGCTCGAGAGGCTTGCCGCGGCGGGGTTGGTATTTCGCCGCGGTGTCCTGCCGGCAGCGACCTACAGCTTCAAGCATGCGCTGGTGCGCGATGCCGCCTATGCATCCTTGTCACAGCATCGCCGGCGGCAACTCCACGCCCGCATCGCCGAGGTTCTGGAGAGCCGGTTTCCGGATACTGCGGAGGCGCAGCCGGAACTGCTGGCGCATCATCACGCCGCGGCCGGCAACGAGATGCGGGCCATCGATTGCTTGATTGCCGCAGGCGAACAGGCGCTCCTTCGCGCGGCAGGCCGCGAAGCGTGGGCGCAAATCGAAGAATGCCTCGGCATTTTGGCGCGGATGCCGGAAGACGAAGACCGGTGTCGTCGAGAGCTTGCGGCGCAGATACTCCGTCACCGCGCCGCGATAACCACCGGCGGACGCACCTCGCCTGAGGCACGGCGCGCCTTGCAGCGAGCGTGCGAGCTCTGCATCGCCCTCGACGACCAGGTGCAGCTGCCCTGGATTCTGTTCGGCCAGTGGTATTCTACCTGGAGCGCAGCGGGCTTCGCCGAGGCTGCAGTCCATGCCCGAGCGCTGTTGCGGTGGGGAGAACGTCACGAGAGCCGCGCGGCGAGGACGCTCGCCGAATACGCGCTGGGTTCGTGTCTGCTCAACCGCGGCTCCTTGCGCGAGGCTAGATCCCATTTCGATGCGGCGCACGCGCTCGACCAGTTCGACGAGCTTCCGGGCGCGCTGGTAGCCGGCTACTGGGCGGAAGGCTCCGTGCGAGCAGCCTCGCTTTTGCATCGGCAAATCTGCCTGACGCTTCTCGGCTGCATCGATGAGGCTGAAAAGACGGGCTGCCAGGCACAGGCCGTGATGGATGCCATGTCCCACGATTATGCGCGGGCGATCGGGCTGCTCCTCATTTGTCGCAATCACGCTCTGCGGCGCGATGCGCCGAGATTGTTGTCAGCCTCTTCGACACTCGTGGATCTTGCCGGCGAGCGGGGCTATCCGGATTTTACAGGGCATGCCATGGTCTATAATGGCTGGGCTGCGGCCATGATGGGCAAGCTTGGCGATGGCCTCGGGCTCGCTCGCGCGGGCCTCGACCGCTGCCTTGCCGTCGGTTACCGGATTTGGCACTCGCATATGCTCGCGTTACTCGCCGAGTGCCAATGGCTTGCAGGTGATGCGGAGACCGCATTGCATACGCTCGCCGAAGCCCAGCAGGTCGTCGTGGACATTGGCGAACGTCTGATCGAGGCCGAATTGCTTCGGTTGAAAGGGATGATTTGCCACGACGCCACCGGAGATCTTGACGCCGCCGAACGATCCTTCACCAAGGGGCTTGAGATCACGCGCGGCCAAGGTGCGCGGCTCCTCGAACTGCGCGTCGCGACAAGCCTTGCCCGCTTGTGGCAAAGCGACGGCCGTCGGCGCGAGGCTCGCGACTTGCTGGCACCGATCGTCGTCTGGTTCGCCGACGATTGCATTACCGACGATCTCGTTCATGCGGCGGCCGTGCTGCGGGAGCTTGACTGATAGCGTGGGGCGATCACCGCCGACGCCGATGGACCTTCTCGACGCCCCCTCGGCGACTGTCCGGCATTACGTGGTGGGCACCGGAGCCGGCGCATGCTCGGAACGGTTCGAAGCGGCGACCGTCGGCGGCGCTGCGGGTTTTTCCGAGATGTCCTCGCGACTGAACCCGAACCCCAAGCGCCACTTCTTCCACTCGACGGTTTTTCGGTTCGGGATGGGATGCGGAGGGGCAGAGCGCAGATAAAACCCGATCTCCAGATCGGGCGCGGTCAGATCTGCTGTCAGGGTCCATATTGTGAGTGTGGCGTGAGCCGGGTCTACTCCCGCGGCGTCCGGATCCACATAAGCACAAACGACGCTATCCATCAGCTCCTCGGCATCCCGGCGCGTCAGTTTTCCTTGGTTTTGTTTCAAAAGGGCCTGCGCCCTATCTTCGAGCGTCACCAGACGCGTGAAACTGTTGTACGGCTTTCCCAAGTGCTCGCGAGCGTTGGTTTTTTGGGATAATTGGTGATTGGTTATCGCAAAGGGCTGTCGTTTCGTCGGCGCATCGACGAAACAGACGCACCCGTGATCGTCAATTTCCAACACGGTTGCCGCACCAGACGCATCAGCGATCAGCCAGTGCAGCTTGGTGTCCATGCGGACCTGATGGGCGAGTATCTCCGTTTTGGCATCTGCCACGGTCGCGCATCGGCTCGCCAGCAGAAGCAATACTTGGCGACTGGTAAGGCCGGTGTTGCGCCCGCCGGCCATGCTCATGTGGTCAATCACCGCTGGGTTTCGATCGGCAAGGCTGGTGACGAAAAGGCCCGCGTCGTTTATCGCGTCCTGGAATGGAAACAATAAATCATGACCGCCAATGACCAGCACCTGATGACCGCTTGCTGGCGAAATTTCCATTACGAACGGTCGGCTATATAAATTGCGATCGTATTTATCTTTCGGATTTCGGTTGAAGATCTCGCGAGGTCTTCTCTGCCAAGCATCGAAGTTTCGGGCAACGAGGGGGTGCTCTTCAACGGTGCAGACGCGGGGCAGGAAGGCCGCCGAGCACGCGGACCTAGGAACTGAATCCGGCGCGAGATCGTAGATCAGCGCCGAGGTATCGTGCGTGTCGAGGCGCGTCTCGCCGCCCCAAAAGGCTGCCACACCGCACATGCGCGCCCGCATCTCGGGCCAGTTGCGCTCGAAGTACCGGCGGCGTGCGGCGGCCAATACCGCTCCTTCGGGCGCCTCGTAATGCGCAAGCCGGACCCCAAACCGCGACTGGCCCAGCTCAGCCAAGCTGCGGCCAATTTCCTGTTCCGTACCCCAGACCAGGATGTGGTCGACGCTCTCGAGATATTCGCCGCTTTGCCCCGCTTTCAGCAGCGGCTCCGTCGTGCATGGCATGGCCAACCCCTCGCATCTGCTGCGACATGCGTTGCCCGCTAATCCGATTGGGTCCTGGACTGTCGAGTGCTTCACCGATAGTGAACCCGCAGCGTCGCCAATCTGCAAGCGCCGAGCACTGCGGAGGGGAGGTCGATGACAGCAAGAGGGCAGCGACGCATTCCCAATTCTGGCATCGATCCATGCGGAATCGGCACAAGGGGGCATTTCCCCGAGCGTGGACGCGTGGGCGATGCCGACGAACAGACCTGATCCTTGACGCACCCCTCAGAAGATCCACCCGTTGTGGTGTCCGCTTTCCGCAGACCCTTGTCTGCCGGCCGGGGTCCGCATTGGGGCAAGAGCGCCAATTCCGCCGAGGGTTGGTATGATCGGGCAACAACCTCGCTTCGGCTTCAAGAGCCCAAAGCGCGTTACAGACGTCGCCGCGCGCTCCGTGCCGTAGGGGACGCGCTGGACGCTCGTGCACCGGGTGTTTGGCCCGGTTCGATAGGGCTATCCGTTAAAGAACTCGACCCGTCGATTTCTCGGGGTTCCTCATCGACCGCTCCGCGGTCCGGGGTCCGCTCCGGTGGCTTGGTCATCGCCGCGACAGCGCGCCAATAGGCGGCGGCCTCATCCGCGCTTTCCATTCTTTGATCAGCCATCGCCGTGCTCCTGCTTTACAAATCGGTTGTTGCCGACCCGCCGCACGAACTCCTCCCTCCGAAAATATATCGCCCGGCCGCAGCGCAGCGGCCGGCCGCCGCGCGGGATCACGAACATCTCGTCCTCGCGCGCATCATGCATGATTTCCTCGGGGCGGATCAGCGGCCGCTTCAGCTCGTGGTAGTTGCGGGTGCGGCCGCGCGAGCGGGAGCCAACTTCGAAGCCCTTGCCGTGCGAGCCGGTATT
>DATJUL010000405.1:0-2651 GCA_035502295.1 Allostellaceae bacterium
GTAATATTTGTAAGAGCGGCCCTGGTAGAGAAAGACGTCGCCGGGGCTTTCGTCGGTGCCGGCGAACAAGGAGCCGAGCATCGCGCAGTCGGCACCGGCGGCGATCGCCTTCGCGAGATCGCCGGAAAACTTGATGCCGCCGTCGGCGATAACCGGCACGCCGTGCTTCCGGCATTCCTCGACGCAATCGACGATGGCGGTGAATTGCGGCACGCCGACGCCGGCCACCATGCGGGTCGTGCAGATCGACCCCGGTCCGATGCCGACCTTGACCGCGTCGGCGCCCGCCTCGATGACGGCGCGGGCACCCGCCGCGGTCGCGACGTTGCCGACGATGACCTGGGTGTAGTTCGACATGCGGCGGATTTCGGCGACCGCGTCGAGCACGCGCGAGGAATGGCCGTGCGCGGTATCGACAACCATGATGTCGACGCCGGCGGCAAACAGCGCCTCGGCGCGCTCCAGTTCCTTCCTGCCGGTGCCGGATGCGGCGGCGACGCGCAGGCGGCCGTGCTCGTCCTTCGCGGCCTGCGGGAAGAGCTGCGCCTTTTCGATGTCCTTCACCGTGACGAGGCCGGTGCAGCGGAATTCCCGGTCGACGACGAGCAGTTTTTCGATGCGGTGCTGATGCAGAAGGCGCTTCGCGTCGTCGCGCGAGACGGCGTTCTCGCGCACCGTGACGAGATGATCCTTTGTCATCAGCTCGGCGACCGGCTGGCGCGGGTCGCTCGCGAAGCGCACGTCGCGGTTGGTCAGGATGCCGACGAGACGGCCCGGCTGCGCGCCGCGCTCGACCACCGGGATGCCGGATATTTTGTTGTCGGCCATCAGGCGGAGCGCATCGGCCAAGGTCTCGTCCGGGTGGATCGTGACCGGGTTGACGACCATGCCGGCCTCGAATTTTTTGACCTTGCGCACCTCGGCCGCCTGCTCGTCGATGCCCATGTTGCGGTGGATGACGCCGAGGCCGCCGGCCTGCGCCATCGCGATTGCCAGCGCGCCCTCGGTCACCGTGTCCATCGCCGCCGAGATGAGCGGAATGCCGAGCTCGATTTCGCGGGTGATGCGCGTCCGCGTATCGGTCTCGCCGGGCAGGATGCCGGAGGCGGCCGGCACCAGCATCACATCGTCAAAGGTCAGCGCCTGCCGGATTTCCATCGCGCCCGCACCCTCAATGTCAAGTGCGCTGATATGTAGGATGCGCGCGCCGCCGGTCCAGTTCCGCGTTGACCGGCAGGCGGGCGGCGGCTATGCGGCGCCGCGATAGCCTCTCGCGACGACGTAGGTCTCGGCCGATTCGGCGCGCTGTTCAGCCGTGCCCGAGGAGCAGTCTCACCAACGCTACGATCGCCGCGGTCTGTGCGATCATCAGACCGACGATCCATTTCAGGATCTCAACCTTAAGCTCCGCGAGATCGGCCTTGCTCGCGTGTCGGAGCTGGTCCAAATCGGGTTTTGTCGCGAGTTGCGAAAGATCGAAATCGCGGCTCTGGCGAAGGATTTCGGCGATGGTCTCGGCGAGAGGCTCGGCCGCTCCGGCCTCTTTCAATCGTTTCGCGGCATCCAGCGTATCAAAAGAAGCGGCCATCGGCTCAGCCTATCACCTTTCGGCCGTGATCGAAACCCGCCGCGGGGTCTCAGTCTCGCGATCGGAAGCCGCGGGCGACGACGTAGGTCTCGGCCGATTCGGCGCGGCTCGCGGCGGGTTTGGCGTGCCGCAGCTCGGCGAAGGCGCGCTTCAGCGCGGCGAGGAGCGCGCCCTCGGCGCCGCCCTGAAAGACCTTCGTGACAAACGCGCCGCCGGGCGACAGCAGCGTTTCGGCCAGCGCGAATGCGTCCTCGGCCAGCGCGACGATGCGCAGATGGTCGGTCGCGGCGTGTCCCGTGGCCGGCGCCGCCATGTCGGAGAGCACGAGATCGGCCGGGCCGCCGAGCGCGGCGCGGATTTGCGCGGCCAGGGCCGGATCGCGGAAATCGCCGTGAAAGATGGTGGCGCCGGGCACCGGGTCCGTCGGGTTGAGATCGATGCCGACGATGCGGCCTCCGGCGCCGACGCGCTGCGCCGCGATCTGCGTCCAGCCGCCCGGCGCAGAGCCAAGATCGACGACGCGCAGCCCCGGCTTCAGCAGATGAAAGCGCTCGTCGAGCTGGATCAATTTGAACGCGGCGCGCGAGCGGTAGCCCTGTCGCTTCGCCTCGGCGACATAGGGGTCGTTGAGCTGCCGCTGCAACCATTCGGTCGACGACGACTTGCGCCGTCGCGCGCTCCGCACCCGCACCGCCGGCAGCCGCGCGCTTGATGGACGATCGCCTCGGCCCTTCAAGCGCTCGGCTCGGTTTGGCCGCGCATCAGGTCGTAGAGAATGCCTTCGCGCACGCCGCGGTCGGCGACGCGCAGGCGGCCGACCGGCCAAGTGGCGCAGATCGCGTCGAGGATCGCACAGCCCGAGAGCACCAAGTCGGCGCGCTCGCGCCCGACGCACGGGTTGGCGGCGCGGCCTTCCAGGTCAAGCCGTGCCAGATGGCGCGAGACGATGTCGATCTGGTCGAAGGTCAGCATGCTGCCGTCGACCAGCGCTCGGACGTAGCGCGGCAGCGACAGGTTGATCCCGGCCAGCGTCGTCACGGTGCCGGAGCTGCCGAGCATCTGC
>DATJUL010000406.1:0-8176 GCA_035502295.1 Allostellaceae bacterium
CGCGCGGCTTGAAGAGCTGCAGGCCGGGACCGGCACCATAGCGTTCCGGCTGCGGGATTGGGGCGTGTCGCGGCAGCGCTATTGGGGTTGCCCGATCCCGGTCATCCATTGCGCGGAATGCGGCATCGTGCCGGTGCCGGAGGCGCAATTGCCGGTCGAACTGCCGCGGGACGTGAACTTCGACGAACCGGGCAACCCGCTGGCGCGGCACCCGACGTGGAAGCACGTCCGATGTCCATGCTGCGGCGGCATAGCCGAGCGCGAGACCGACACGTTCGACACGTTTTTCGAATCGTCGTGGTATTTCCTGCGCTTCTGCTCGGCGCGCTCGCCCGTTGCCTTCGACCGCACCGCCGCCGAATACTGGATGCCGGTCGATCAGTATATCGGCGGCGTCGAGCACGCCGTGCTGCACCTATTGTATTCGCGCTTCTTCACCCGCGCGCTGCAGCGCTGCGGCTATCTCGACCTCGACGAGCCGTTCGCCGGCCTCTTCACGCAAGGGATGGTGTTGCACCAGACTTATCAGAACGAAGACGGCGACTGGCTGTTCCCCGATGAGGTGCAGCAGGACGAGGCGGGCCGGCTCGTCGATGCCGGGGGGCGGCCGGTGACGATCGGCCGGCTCGAAAAGATGAGCAAGTCGAAGAAGAACGTCGTCGACCTCGACGGCATCGTCGATACCTACGGCGCCGATACGGCGCGGCTTTACCTGTTGTCCGACAGCCCGCCCGAACGCGACCTCGAATGGACCGCCGCCGGCATCGATGGCACCTGGCGCTATGTCAACCGGCTGTGGCGGCTGGTGTCGGAACCTCCTGTTCCGCTGCCGGCGGTCGGCCGCGCCATCCCGCCGGTTGTGCCGGCGGCGATTGCCGTGGTCCGGCGTGCAACGCACAAGACGATCGCGGCGGTCACCGACGATCTCGAAAAATTCCGCTTCAACCGCGCCGTCGCCCGTATTCGCGAGCTGACGAATGCCCTCGAAGACATGCCGTTTGCTGCACCCGCGGCGGCGGATGCCCTGCGCGAGGGTCTGGAGGTTGCCACCCGGTTGATCGGGCCGATGATGCCGCATTTGGCCGAGGAGATGTGGCGGGAACTCGGTCACACGACGCTCCTGGTCGATGAGCCGTGGCCGATGCCGGATGCGCGGCTGGCGCAGGACGAAACGGTGACGATCGCCGTACAGGTCAACGGCAAATTGCGCGGCACGATCGACCTGCCGCGTGATGCCGCCGCGCGCGAGGTCGAGGAGGCGGCCCTTGCCTTGCCGCAGGTCGCTCGCATGCTCGCGGGCAAGGTGCCCAAGAACGTTGTCGTCGTGCCCAACCGCGTTGCCAACGTTGTCATCGGCCAAGCCTAAGAACGTCGGGAAATGAGGTCATTGCGAGCGAAGCGAAGCAATCTCGCGCCACCCGTTCCGGCGATGCCGAGATTGCTTCGTCGCTGCGCTCCTCGCGATGACGCAGTTTCGTTGAGCGTCGTGCGGCGCGCGCTGTTCGGCTTGGCGCTCTGCTTGCCGATGGCCCTCGCCGGCTGCGGCTGGGCGCCGCTCTACGCCGATCGGCAGAGCGGACCCGCCGCCGCCGATCTGCGGGCGATCAAGGTCGCACCGATTGCCATGCGCATCGGCCAGAACCTGGAACTGGCCCTGCGCGCCGCGTTCAACCCGAGCGGCGAGCCGACGCCGCAGCGGTACGTGCTGCGCGTGACGTTGACCGTCTCGAAGCAAAACCTCGGGATCACGACGCAGGGCTACGGCACCGTCGGCCGCATCGACGTCAACGCTCGTTTCGTGCTGGCCGACCTCAAGACCGGCGCACAGCTGCTCGCCGACACGAGCCATTTCAACGATTCGTTTAATCTGCTGGCCAACGGCTATTCGAATGTCGTGGCGCAGAACGACTCGGAAATCCGCGTCGTCGACGCATTGCGCGACGACATCCTGACCCGGCTGACGCTGTTCCTGCAGCGCCGGGCCGCCGCGTCGCCGGCCAAAACATGAGACTGGCAGCGGCGCGGGTCGCCGGTTTTCTGCGCCGTCCCGACCCGGAAATCCGCGCGGTGCTGCTCTACGGACCCGACGCCGGGCTGGTGCGCGAGCGTGCCGAGACGCTGGCCCGCGGCATCTGTCCCGATCTGCACGATCCGTTCCGCGTCGCCGACCTCACGGCGGCGACGCTGGCCGCCGACCCGGCGCGGCTTGCCGACGAAGCGGCGCAGATCGCCCTGATGGGCGGCCGGCGGGTCGTGCGGGTGCGCGCGGCAAGCGATGCGCAAGCAGTGCTGTTTGCCCGCTTTCTCGCCGATCCAAAGGGTGACGCGCTGGTCGTTGTCGAGGCCGGCGAGCTGCCCGGCCGTTCGGCGCTGCGCCGCACCTTCGACGACGCACCCGCCGCCGCGTCGATCGGCTGCTATCCCGACACGCCGCGCGACCTCGCGGCGGTCATCCGCGACACCTGCGCCGAGCGCCGCATCGCGGTGAGCCGCGATGCGGCCGATTTTCTCGTTGCCCATCTCGGCGGCGACCGCCTCTTGACCCGCGCCGAACTCGAAAAGCTGACGCTCCATGCCGGCGACGGCGGCCGGATCGGCCTCGATGACGCGCGCGCCGTCATCGCCGACAGCGCTGCCTTGTCGCTCGACGACGCGCTCTTGGCCGCCGCCGAAGGCGATGCGGCGGCGCTCGACCGCGCGCTCGCCCGCGTCTTCCAGGAGGGCGAGTCGCCGGTCAGCGTGATCCGCGCCCTGCTGCGGCATTTGCAGCGCCTGCACCTGCTCGCCGCCCGAATCGCCGCGGGGAGCGCGATCGATGAGGTGATCCGCACGGCACGGCCGCCGATCTTCTTCAAGGAGCAGGACAGCTGGCGGCGGCAGTTGCAGCGCTGGCGCGAGGCGCGGCTGCGCACCGCGCTGGACCGCGTCGCCGACGCCGAATTCCGCATGAAGCAGACCGGGCTGCCGGCCGAGGCGATCTGCCGCGAGGCCCTGTTCGCCCTCGCCGGCGCTGCCGCCGGTGGGTCAGGCGGGGGCTGAGGCGATGATGCGCAGTGACTGGCGCAAGGCCCAGGTCAGCGGCAGCGTGATCGGCACGACCGCGGCGATCAGCTTCATCATGACCGGCACGTCGATGAGGTCGCTGATCAGGCCGTAGAGCATGACGATGGTCACCGCTCGTCCCGATCCTGCCGAATGAGGTCCTCGGACGGCGTGAACGTCCGGCCCCGCAATTCCTCGCGCAGCGCGGCGGCGCGCTCCCAGAACTCGGCACGGCCGGGGCGCAAAGCCTGTTCGAGGATCATGCGATGCTCAGCTTCGGCGCTGCGGCCGTGCTCGGCGGCGCGGCGCTTCGGCGCTTCGACAACATCGAGCGGCACATCGCGAACGAGGAGTTGGAGCATCGAAATCGTCTTACGCTATAGTATGATAGCAAAACGCTGGTTCGGATAAAAAGGGACGGCAATGGCCGAATACGATCTGGTGATACGCAACGGCACGGTGGCGACCGCTTCCGATACCGCGCAATGCGACATCGGCGTGCGGGGCGGCGTCATTGTCGCACTCGGCCGGGGTCTGGCGCCGGGCATGCGCGACATCGACGCCACGGCCAGGCTCGTCCTGCCCGGCGCGATCGACAGCCATTGCCATATCGAGCAGCGCTCGTCGGCCGGGGTCATGACCGCCGACGATTTCTACAGCGCCACCGTGTCGGCGGCGTTCGGCGGCACGACGACGGTCATCCCGTTCGCGGCGCAGCACCGCGGCCAGTCATTGCGCGCCGTCGTCGAGCACTATCGCGCAGCCGCCGCGGCAAAGGCGGTCATCGACTACGCAATTCACCTGATCATCTCCGACCCGACCGAACAGGTCTTGGGTCAGGAGCTGCCGGCGCTGATCCAGGACGGCTATACCTCGTTCAAGGTCTACATGACCTACGATCTGTTGCGCCTCAACGACTGCCAGATGCTCGACATTTTGGCGCTGGCGCGGCGCGAGGGCGCGATGGTCATGGTGCACGCCGAAAACCACGACATGATCCAGTGGCTCGCCGACCGCCTCTTGCAGCAGGGGAGGACAGAGCCGCGCTGGCACGCGGTGTCGCACCCGCGGCTCGCCGAGGGCGAGGCGACCAATCGCGCCGTTGCACTGGCCGAGCTGATCGATGTGCCGATCCTGATCGTGCACGTTTCGGCCGGCGCGGCGATCGACGTGATTCGCGACGCACAAACCAAGGGCCTCAAGATTTACGGCGAGACGTGCCCGCAATACCTGTTTCTGACCGCCGACGACATCGGCATGGATTTGGCGGGAACAAAATTCTGCTGCTCGCCACCGCCGCGTGACGAAGCCGCGCAGGAAGCGGTGTGGCGCGGCCTTGCGAACGGCACATTCCAGGTATTCTCGTCCGACCACGCGCCCTACCGCTACGACGCAACCGGGAAACTGCCGAAGGGCGCGCAGACGACCTTCAAGGACACCGCCAACGGCGTTCCCGGCATCGAGTTGCGCGCGCCGCTGTTGTTTTCGGAAGGGGTCGGCAAGGGGCGTATCGACCTCAACCGCTTTGTCGCGCTGACCGCGACAAACCACGCAAAGATTTACGGGCTTTATCCGAAAAAGGGAACGATCGCGGTCGGCAGCGACGCCGATCTCGCGATCTGGGATCCGCAGCACGAGGTCACCGTGCGCACCACAGACCTGCACGACAACGCGGGCTACACGCCGTACGAAGGCCGGCGCGTCCAGGGCTGGCCGGTGACGGTGCTGTCGCGCGGCCGCGTCGTCGTCGAAGGCGGGCGCCTCGTCGCAGGGCGCGGCAGCGGGCAGTTCCTGCCGTGTGCGTTATCCGACGCGGCCAAACCGCTCGGCCGCCCGACACCCGAACTCGCCTTCGCCGCTTCCGGCGGTACGCCACTGGCGTAGGCGCCGCGTGGCGCCGGCTCAGCCGCGGCCGAACGCCCGCATTTCGCGCTCGTCGCCAAGCTGGACGACCTCGCCGGCGCCGCCGGTTGGGCTGAATTTCCGCATGAACTCGGCGATCGCCTGCTCAAGCGTGGCGATCCGGTCGCGGTCGTCATCCAGCCCCTTGAGCTCCACGGCATGCCGCGCCAGCATTTCCTCGCGCCGCTTGGCCAGTTCCTGCTCGGCGCGCTCGAGGTCGCCGGGCGTCAGTTGTTCCCACACGATATTGCCTCCTTCCGGGCTCGCTATGTCGGGCGCGCCGGCGGCATCGTGGTCAGCGGCAGGCGGTGCGTCCAGGTTGACGCCGAGCGGCGTGTCGGGGTCGGTGCCGAGCGGCGTGTCGGGGTCGGCGCCGGACTGTTGACCCGCGTCGGCCAGATCGTCGGTCAGCACGCTGAGCAAGCGGGCGCGACGCCGCTCGGCCGCTGCGATCTCGTGCTCCAAGGCTCGCATGCGCCGATGATCTCTGTCGGCGCGTGCCGCCGCCAGCCGCGACCGGGCGACCTCGATGTCGCTGGTCAACGTCTGCAGCTCCATCCATTCAAACGCCGCCACTGCCCGCATCCTCGCTGCCGACCCCGCCGGCACCCTACTGACCAAGATCTGCAACGGCGACGATAACCAATTGTTTCGGCGGGCGGCAACGACTGTCAACTTGGATTTATCCAGCATTGTCGACACACACGGCGGCCGATTTGAATATCATTCGAATTTGAATGTTAACATGGTTACATATTGATTGACGCTTCCTACAATACATCGCGACGCAAGTCCGAGCGGCGGGGTGCCAACCCTACGGAGATGAGCGGATGTGGAGCGTTCTGAAGCCGAATGATCTCTTGGAAGCGCGGCACGCGCTCGATGGTCGCCGTACCGAGACGCTGCGCCGGCATACCGAGGAAATCGAACAACTGGCGGCCGACCAGGCCGAAATTGACACGCTGCGCCGGCTGGCCGAGGCGTTCTCCGAAAAATTCAAGACGACGGCGCCGCCGCCGGCGCCAGCCGCCCCGGCACATGCGAACCGCCCCCAATCGCCGCCGCGCGAACCGTGGCGTGGTACGCAGCGCGAGCAGCCGCGGACGAATTTCGGCACCTTCTCCCTCGCCCTCGCGCGCGGCTTTTGAGGCGGTCGCAGGCGCCGATCGCGCCTGACGCGCCGGCTCGACGGCGCGAGACACGCCAGACCGACAACCGGGCGATCGAGGCGAAGCTCGATATTGGGCTCCCGCGGAGCATCGCCGCCGCGCACATCGTCAGGCATGGCACAATATTAACGCAGATACGGAGGTTCGAGGCGAGTCCCCGAGCCGGCCGAATGCGCGCCTGGCATTACCATCACGACCGATATGCGGCGTTGGTGCGTGTTCAGCGGCGCGGAACGGCGTACACTCCCGACCGCGCTCCGAGGCGGGAGGTTCGCCGATGCAATTCCGCAGGATTTCGGCCGATTGCCATCTCGACCTGCCATGGCTGCCGGCGGGATTGTTCGTCTCCGACGCGCGGCGCGAACTCCGCAACCGCATTCTTGCGATGACGATGCACCGGATTGCTTCGCTTCGCTCGCAATGACGATTGTTGCGGTCATTGCGAGGAGCGGAGCGACGAAGCAATCCCGAATAAATCGTGAATGAAGGAGAACGCGATGTCCTATGACCTCTTGATCACCAACGGGCGCGTCGTCGACGGTTCGGGCGGGCCGGCGTTCCGCGGTGATGTCGCGGTGACGGACGGCAGGATCGCCGAGATCGGCAAGCTGTCGGGCGCTGCCGCCAAGCGCAAAGTCGATGCCGATGGCCGCGTCGTCGCGCCGGGCTTTATCGACAACCACTGTCATTACGACGCGCAGGTGACGTGGGATCCGCTGTGCTCCTATTCCTGCGACCACGGCGCCACCTCGGTCATCTTCGGCAATTGTTCCTTGTCCCTGGCGCCGGTGCACAAGGACCGCGCGAGGCAGCGCCGCCTGTCGGAGTTCCTTTCCTATGTCGAAGCGATCCCGATGGAAGTGCTCGACACGCTCGAATTCACCTGGGAGCGCTTCCCCGAATACCTCGACCAGCTCGACCACAACCTCGGGGTCAATGTCGGCAACCTGATCGGCCACACCGCGGTGCGCTATTACGTGATGGGCGAGGAGTGCCAGCAACGCACGGCGAGCGACGACGAGATCAAACAGATGCAGGCGCTCGTGCGCGAGGGCATGGAAGCGGGCGCGTTGGGCCTGTCGGTGTCGCGCAACCAGGGCCATTACGACCCGCAGGGCGTCCATATCCCGGCGCTGTGGGCCGACGAGAAGGAGATTTTCGCGCTCGGCGACGTGTTGCGCGACATGGGCACCGGCCTCATCCAGTCGGGCGGCGGCAACGGCGCCGAGATGAAGGACGGGCTGATGAGCCGGCTCAGCGAAGCCACGGGCCGCACCGTCGTCTACAACAATTTGACGCAATCGGCGCGCCGCCCCGACCAGTGGCATCAGCAGATGCAGCGGGTCAACGAGACCGCCGGGCGCGGCATCCGCGCCTTCCCGATGTGCACGCCCAACCGCATCACCGACTATTTCACGCTGCGCAACACGCAGGAATTCCGCGGCCTGCCGGTGTGGCACCCAATCTCTCTGTCATCGCCCGAGGACATGCTGAAGGCGTATGCCGACCCCGACATCCGCAAACAACTGCATGCAGAAGCAATCGACTTTGTGCACGGCCCGGCGATCGGCCTGTCGCGCACCTGGTGGGATTACATGGTCGTGCAGCATGCCGTCCTGCCGCAGAACCAGTGGATGGAAGGCAAGAGTTTGGGCGCGATCGCCGAGGCGCAGGGCAAGGGCATCATCGACTGCTTCCTCGATCTCGCGATCGCGGAGCATCTCGACACCGAATGGCTGCACGGCGAGATCAATGTCGATGACGCGGCGGTGGCCAAAATCCTGACCTACCCCTACGCGATCATCGGCCTGTCGGACGGCGGCGCGCATGTGCAGTTCCAGAGCGGGTTCGGTTTTTCGACGCGGCTCTTGGCGGAATTCGTGCGCGAGAAAAAGATCATGTCGCTGGAGACGGCGGTGCGGCGGCTGACCTTTGAATCGGCGTCGATCTTCGGCCTCTACGACCGCGGCCTGATCCAGCCCGGCAAAATCGCCGACCTGACGATCTTCGACCCCGACACCGTGAAGCCGCTGCCGCTCGAAGTCGTGCACGACTTCCCGACC
>DATJUL010000407.1:0-3914 GCA_035502295.1 Allostellaceae bacterium
ACCGGCAAGGCGGAGAACAAATTCGGCATCCCGATCAGCCGCGCGCGCGAGGTCTATGCGCGCGCCGCCAGGCTCAAGGGCGTGCGCGTCATCGGCGTCGACATGCATATCGGCAGCCAGATCATCGAGCTCGATCCGTTCGGCGACGCCTTTGCGTTGCTCGCCGATTTCGTCGGCCAATTGCGCGCCGACGGCCATGCGATCTCGCACATCGACCTCGGCGGCGGCTTGGGCATTCCCTATCGCGAGGACAACGAGCCGCCGCCCGATCCCGACGCCTATGCCGCCATCGTCAAGCGCGCGACGCAAAACCTCGGCTGCAAGCTGATCTTCGAGCCGGGCCGGCTGATCGTCGGCAATGCCGGCATCCTGGTGACGCGCGTCATCTACCTCAAGCGCGGCGAGGCCAAGACCTTCGTCATCGTCGATGCCGGCATGAACGATCTGGTGCGGCCGACGCTCTACGAAGCGCACCACGATATCCGCCCGGTGCGCCAGGCGCCCCCCGGCGCGCCGCGAATCATGGCCGACGTGGTCGGGCCGGTTTGCGAATCCGGCGACTATCTGGCGCTTGACCGCGCCGTGGTCGAGCCCCAGCCCGGCAACCTTCTCGCGGTGATGACGGCGGGCGCCTATGGGGCGGTCCAGGCCGGAACCTATAACAGCCGTGCGCTGGTCCCCGAAGTGCTTGTTCGGCAAGGCGAATGGGCTTTGGTGCGGCCGCGCCAGACGCTCGAGGAGATGATCGCGCTCGACCGCCTGCCGGCGTGGCTTTGAGCGTTTGGCGCTGAATTTGCATTAACAGGATTACCAGGATTGTGGACGGTTCCACCGCCACGAACCGGCCCTCATGTTATTGTGTTGTCCGCCGATGCATACATGGTGCGGCATGATGACCGGCCGCCGCCAGGTAACGACGGGAACCCTGTGACCGAGCAGACGCTGCCAAAGACCGGCCCGGCCCAAGCGGGCGCCGAGGTAACGCCGCAGACGCTGTTGGCGGCGGCGGTGCGGCGGGCGCGCTGGACGATTTTGTGGGAGCGGCTGTGGCCGGCGCTGGCGACGCTTCTGACCGCCGTCGGGCTGTTCCTCGCCGTGTCCTGGCTCGGGCTCTGGCTGTGGCTGCCGCCGCTGGCGCGCGCCATCGTTCTGCTCGGCTTTGCGGCTGCGACCGTCGCCGCGCTGATCCCGCTCGGCCTGTTGCGGCTGCCGCCGCCGAGCGAGGGCCTGAGCCGCCTCGATCGCGGCAGCGGCCTGCGCCACCGGCCGGCGACCGCGATCGCCGATGGGCTCGCGGTCAGCGCCAAGGACCCCTATTCGCTGGCGCTGTGGAACGCCCATCGCGCCCGCGCTTTGCGCGCCGCGCGCGCGCTGACGCCGGGTGCGCCGTCGCCGCGCGTCGCCTGGCGCGATCCTTATGCGCTGCGCGCGCTGGTGCTGCTTGCTTTGGTCGCCACCTTCTTTGCCGCCGGCGGCGAGCGGTTCAAGCGCATCGCCGCCGCCTTCGACTGGCAGGGCGTGGTGCTGCCGGCCAATTTCCGCGTCGATGCCTGGGTGGTGCCGCCGGCCTATACCGGCAAGGCGCCGGTCATGCTGCCGGGCATCCATCCCGGCGAGGCGACGGCGGCGCAGACGCCGCCCGACGCACCGTTCGCCGTGCCGGTGAATTCGACGCTGATCGTGCGCTCGACCGGCAGCGTCAATCTCGACGTCTCCGGCGCGGGCGGCGTCACGCCGGCGAAGGACAAAAGCGAAGCGCCGGCCGGCACGCTGGAGCACCGCTTCACCGTGACCGCGACCGGCACCGCGACGCTGCGCGGCGCCGGCGAGGATCTGACCTGGCCGTTCAACGCCATCCCGGACAATCCGCCGACCATCGCGCTGGTCAAGGATCCGCAGGTGCAGAACCGCGGCTCGCTGCTTCTGTCCTACCGCCTGCAGGACGACTACGGCGTGACCGCCGCCGAGGCGACCTTCGCCCGCAAGGACGATCCGGCGCCCACCGGCAAGCCGCAGGCGCCGCCGCGTCCGCTGTACGGCCCGCCGGATTTCCCGCTGGTGCTGCCGCAGGCCCGCACCAAAAGCGGCGTCGGCCAGACCATCAAGGACCTCACCGATCATCCGTGGGCCGGCGCGCAAGTGACCATGACGCTCGTCGCCCATGACGACGGCGGCAATGTCGGCAAGAGCGATGCGGTGAGCCTGCGCCTGCCGCAGCGCGTGTTCACCAAGCCCCTGGCGCGGGCGCTGATTGAGCAGCGCCGCGATCTGGCGATGGACGCCAATACCCGGCCGCAGGTGATGACCGCGCTCGATGCGCTCGCCATCGCGCCGGAAAAATATACGCCGGACGCCGGCGTCTATCTCGGGCTGCGCTCGGTGTATTGGCTCCTGGTGCGGGCCAAGACCGACGACGATCTGCGCAATGTCGTGACGCGGCTGTGGCAGATGGCGGTCGACATCGAGGACGGCGACGTCTCCGACGCGCAACAGGCCTTGCGCAACGCCGAGAACGCGCTGCAGGAGGCGCTGCAGCGCGGCGCCAGCGACGACGAGATCCGGCAACTGATGGACAAGCTGCGCGAGGCGATGTCGCGCTACATGCAGGCGCTGGCCCAGCAGTTGCGCAATCATCAGCAATTGTCGCGGCCGCTCGGTCCCAACACCAAGGTCATCACCCAGCGCGACCTGCAGAACATGCTCGACCGGCTGCAGAACCTGGCCAAGAGCGGCGCCAAGGACGCGGCGCAGGCTCTCTTGCAGCAGCTCGAGCAGATGATGGAGAACATGCAGATGGCCTCGCCGCAGATGAACGGCGGCGAGAGCGAAGAGGCCTCGGAGCTCGACGAGCTCGGCGACATGATCCGCCAGCAGCAGGATTTGCGCGACCGTACCTATAAGCAGGGCCAGAACCGGCAGAACGCGCAGCGCGGCCAGCAGGGCAAGCCCGGCCAGAGCCAGCATGGCGGCGACCAGCTCGGGGAGCTGCAGCAGAACCAGCAGGCGCTGCGCGACCGGCTCAATCGATTGCTGCAGGGCTTGAAGAACCGCGGGCTCGGCCAGAACGAGCCGGGGCAGGAAGGCCAGCAGGGGCCGGGACAGGACGAGCTCAACCAGCTCGGGCGCGCCGGCGACGCCATGGGCGAGGCCGAAGGCGAGATCGGCCAGGGCGACACCGGCGGCGCGGTCGATTCGCAAGGCCGCGCGCTCGACGCGCTGCGCCAAGGCGCGCAATCGCTGGCGCAGTCGATGCAGCAGCAGATGGGGCAAGGCCAGGGGCAGGGCAACGGCACCGGCCGCTTCGGCGAAGCGCGCGGCGACAACGATACCGATCCGCTCGGCCGGCCGCTGCGCGGGCGCGAATATGACGACTCCTCGGTGAAAGTGCCGGGCGAGATCGACGTGCAGCGGGCGCGGCGCATCATCGAGGAGCTGCGCAAGCGCTACGGCGACATGGCCCGCCCGCAGGAAGAGCTCGACTACATCGAGCGGCTGCTCAAAGGGTATTGAGCGCGTCGATACCGTCATCCTGAGGTGGCCGCCATGAGCACGTTTACGCGCGTCTTCGACGCGCTATGGCGGCCCTCGAAGGATGCACGGCCCGGGCCGTCGCCCTTCGAGGCTCGCTGGCGCTCGCACCTCAGGGTGACGGTTTGCTGCTGCGTCATGTTCCAAATACGACACACCCACCGGCGCCCCCTGCGTTGACTCGCGGGCCTATCGGCCTAGATTAAGGGCGTTCCGAGGGGTGCCCGGTTGCGGGCTGAGAAAAACCCTTTGAACCTGATCCGGGTCATGCCGGCGAAGGGACGGAAACTTCTGCCGAAATCCGTCCCCACCCCGCCTGTCCGGAGCCTCATCCTGCGGCGGCCGCGAAGCGGCCGTCTCGAAGGATGAGCGGAAGCGGTCTCATG
>DATJUL010000408.1:0-5460 GCA_035502295.1 Allostellaceae bacterium
GGCGAGATCGTCGCGGCTGATCAGCAGCCAGCTTCCCCAGCGTTCGAGGAACGGCCGGCCGCCGCCGCGTCCGGCAGCATAGGCAATCGTCGAACCGACATTGCAGCCGATCGCGCCGGCGGTCGCCGCGAGCAGCAGGTCGAACCGCCCGGTCGAAGCGAGATAGCCGGAAAACGGCATGATGATTTCCGACGGCAGCGGGAGACAGGCCGATTCGAGCGCCATCAGCCCGACAATGCCGAGATAGCCGCCGCCCGCGATCGTCGCGATGATGAAGCCGGCGAGCGCGGCCGTGAGGTCATGCGGCATCAGTTTTGCGCGGGCGGGTCGGGAAAACGCGGCGGTGCGGCCGGTCCCAGCGGCGTGCCGACGAGCCAGCCAAGCAGCCGGGCGAACGGCGATTCGGCGGCTGCAGCCGTCGGTGCCTCAGCCGGCGCTGTGTCCGGCAGCGGCCGCACCGGCAGGCCGCGCGTCGCCGCCAGCATGAAATCGCGCCACGCCGCCGCCGGCAGCGAGCCGCCGACCACCCGCCGCATCGGCGCGTCGTTGTCGTTGCCGAACCACACACCGGTCACCAGGTTCGCGCTGTAGCCGATGAACCACGCGTCGCGGTAATCCTGGGTCGTGCCGGTCTTGCCGGCGGCGGGGCGCGGCAAGGCAGCCGCCCGCCCGGTGCCGTCGGCGATGACGCCCTCCAGCATGGCGTTCATCATGCCGACGAAGCGCGGCGCGACGACCGGCCCCGGCCCCGAGCCGTCGCGGCGATAGACGACATGCCCGTCGCGGTCGCGGATCTCGCGGATGCCGTAGGGGATGACGCCGTTGCCGCCGTTGGCGAACGGGGCATAGGCAGCGGTCAATTCCAACAGGTTCACATCGGCGGTGCCGAGCGCGATGCTGGCGTTGCGCGGCAGCGTCGTGGTGATGCCGAGCCGGTTGGCGACGGCGATGACATGGCCGATCCCGGCGCGTTCGGCGACGCGCACGGCGATCGTGTTGATCGAGTCCGCCAGGGCGCGCGCCAGCGTCATCTCGCCCCGGTAGCGCCGGCCGTAATCGTGCGGCTGCCAATTGCCGATCCGGATCGGGGCGTCGTCGAACACGTCGCTCGGCCGCAAGCCGGCTTCCAGCCCGGCGAGATAGACGAACGGCTTGAACGCCGAGCCGGGCTGGCGTTCGGCTTCGGTCGCGCGGTTGAACTCGCTCGCCGCGTAATCGCGGCCGCCGACCATCGCACGCACCGCGCCATCGGGCGCCAATGCGACAAGCGCGCCCTGGCTCACCCGGTCGCCCTCGCCGTCGCGCACCAGCGTGTCGCCGATCGCGGCTTCCGCGATCTGTTGCAGCCGCGGATCGAGGGTCGTCTCGACGATGAGGTCGCGATCGGCGGCGCCGGCAAAATCGTGCACCTGGTCGGCGATCCAGTCGGCAAAATAGTGCGAGCCGGCGTGCCCGCCGCCGGCCCATTCGGCGCCCCGCCGCTCGGCTTCGGTTGCGGCGGCGCGGGTGATGAAGCCGGCCGCGACCATGTTGTCGAGCACCTGCGCGGCGCGCGCCGCCGCGGCGGCGCGGTCGCGCGCCGGGCTGAACCGGCTCGGCGCCTTCAACAGGCCGGCGATGACGGCGCTTTCATAGAGATCGAGCTGCGCCGCCGACTTGCCGAAATAGCGGTGGGCCGCGGCGTCGACGCCATAGGCGCCGGCGCCGAGATAGACGCGGTTGAGATAGATTTCGAGAATCTGGTTCTTGCTGAACCGGTGATCGAGCCACAGCGCTAAAAGGGTCTCGCGGATTTTGCGGCCGATGCTGCGCTCCGGCGTCAGAAAGAGGATTTTGGCGAGCTGCTGGGTGATCGTGCTGCCGCCCTCGACGATATGGCCGGCGCGCAGATCGGCGATCGCGGCGCGCAGCATGCCGACCGGATCGATGCCGAAATTGCTGTAAAAGCGGCGGTCTTCCGTCGCGATCACGGCTTCGGGCAAATAGGGCGACATCTGCCGCAGGGTCAGCGGCCGGCCGAACAGGTCGCCGTACGTCGCGATGACGCTGCCGTCGGCGGCGAGGACCGTCAAATTCGGCCGCCGCTCGGCGACCGCGAGCCGGCTGGTGTCGGGCAGGGTCAGCGCGAAATAGCCGATGACGCCGCCGCCGAGGATCAGCCCCCACAGCATGACCAGCACAAGGACCATCGGCCAGCGGCGGCGGCGCTGCGCCGGCGGGCGGCGGCCGCCGGGCGGTCGCGCAGTCCGATCGGCGCGCAGCGGCGGCGGTTCAGGCATGCCGGCGTCGCGGCAATCGCGGCAGCGCGGTCAGGGCGGCGCGAGGCGATAGGTTCGCGCCGCGGTGCCGGCGTAGAGCGCCCGCTTCTCGGCGGCCGAGGCGCCCCGTGTGATGCGCTTGAACGCGTTCCACAATTCGGTGTAGCCGCCGGACTGCTTGTCGGGCGGAAAGTTGCTTTCAAACATCGCGCGCTCGGCGCCGAACGCCTCGATGCACGGTTCGAGGTATTGGCGCCAGGCGGCAGCCAGCTCTTCCGACGACGGCGGCACGTCGCGTTCGTGGAAATCGAAGCCGAACGAGATCATGCCGACGCCGCCGAGCTTGACGACGACATTCGGGCATTTCGCCAATTCGGCAATGTCGCGCTTCCAGCTTGCGAGAATCTCCTGGCGCTTGCCGGCATAGGGGCCGACCCCCAGCACGCCGCCGACATGGTTCAAAATGATCGTCGTGTCGGGAAAGGCGCGGGCCAGATCGATCAGGTCGGGCAATTGCGGGTGATATTGCCAGGCTTCGAAGCTGAGGCCCAACGGCGCCAATTGCGCGAAACCCTCGCGGAATGTCGCGTCGCGCGCCAGCTGCGGCGGCGTGTGGCGCAGCGCGTGCCGCGCGATCTGCGGCGCACTATCCATCGCCAGGCCGTGGCGGATGCCGCGGAAGCGGCCGCCGCCGGCCGCGATCTGCGCTTCCAGCGTCTCGCGCACGCGGGCGCCGAGCAGGAGGTCGGCGCCGCCGACGATGCCTTCGGCAATACGGCATGAGCCGTAATTTCCCGAGGCGCTCATCGCCGCGATGCCGTTGACAAATTCGACTTCGCCGACCGGCGCCAGCTCGCGCGGACCCTCCCGCCGGTACATCGAGCGGCATTCGACAAACACCGTCGCGACGATGTTGTGGCCGCCGCCGATGTCCTGCAGCAATTCGTCGATCAGGTAGCGGCCGCGCGCCGGCGTGTCCCAGAAATGATGGTGCGGATCGATGATCGGCAGTTCCGGTTCGAGCGCGGCTTCCGGCGGGCGGCGCGCCAGCCAGGTCTGCAACGCGCCGTCGCCGCGATAGGAAATCCCCGGGTATTCGCCCTTGGCGTCGCCGATCTCGGCCATCGCGCCCCCCTTATGCCTTGGACTCGTCATGGCCGGGCTTGACCCGGCCATCCATCAGAACGGTACGGACATCGCCGGGTCAAGCCCGGCGATGACGGTCAGGGGTGGGTTTGGCAGGCCGCGGGATCGGAAAAATGGTCGGAGCGGTGAGATTCGAACTCACGACCCTCAGCACCCCATGCTGATGCGCTACCAAGCTGCGCTACGCTCCGACGCCCCGGTGCTGTCGATCATAGCGACGCCGGCCGGCGCGCGCAACGCGCCCGCCGCCGGGCCGGTTGCCGGCTGCCGTCGGCTGTACTAAGCTCGCGGCAATCAACACGGCACGGCGGATCCGCGGCCCTCGCACGCGGCACCGCAGATGCGGCATGAACAGGAGGCCCCTCGATGATCGACATGCTCGATCAGCAGCAGTCGCTGACCACGAACCAGTGGAAAATCTTTACCGCCTGCGTCTTCTCGATCATGCTTGATTTCTTTGATTTCGGGCTGATCGCGTTTACCTTGGCGTTTTTTGTCCGTGATTGGCATCTGACGTTCGGGCAATCGGGGACGATTTTATTCGCCTCGGGGATCGCGGCGATCCCGGGCGGCATCTTCTTCGGCTGGCTGGGCGACAAGGTCGGCCGTCGCACCGTGTTCATCACGACAATCCTGACGTTTTCCTGCGCCACCGGCGCGATGGCGCTGACCCCGACGCACGGCTGGATTTTCCTCGCGGCGATGCGGTTTGTCGTCGGTCTCGGGGTCGGCGGCATGGCGGCCGCCGACCTGCCGCTGTTGCAGGAGTTCCTGCCGGCCGCAAAGCGCGGCTGGATCAGCGGGCTGTCGATCGGGCTGTTGCCGCTGGGGCCGATGCTGGCGGCGGCGCTCGCGGCCTATCTCGGCGCGACGATCGGCTGGCGCGGTCTGTTCCTGTGCGGCCTGGTGCCGGCCGGGATGGCCTTTGTGATCCGCCTGTGGGTGCCGGAATCGCCGCGCTGGCTCTTGACGATGGGACGGGTCGAGGAGGCGCGGCGCTCGCTCGCCTGGGCCTTGCAGATGGACCCGCAAGAGATCGCATTGCCGGCCGCGCTGCCGGCGCAGCAGAAGGCCGCATGGCGCGAACTGTTCAAGTATCCGCGCAGCATCGCCGCCGCCTGCCTCACCGGGTTGAGCCAGACCGGCGCCGTCGGCCTCGCGCTGTGGGGTGTGACGCTGCTCGTGCTGGTGTTGAGGGTGTCGCCCGAGGAGGCCTCGTTCCTGTCGATCTGGATCGCCTTTATCGGCATTTTCGGGCGCGCCTTCGGCGCCTGGCTGTCGGAAGCCCTGGGTCGGCGGGGCGGCGGTGCGCTCTTGTCGGTGCTGGCGGCGGCGACGATGTCGCTCGCCGGCTACCTGCACAGCTACTACATCGGCACCGTCTCGGTATTCTATCTGCTGCTGCTGATCCAGTCGTTCTTCACCAACAGCACGTTTGCCATCGTGTTTCCCTATATGGCCGAGCTGTGGCCGGCCGATCTGCGTGCCAGCGGCTTCGGCTTCGTCTACGGCGTCAGCAACGTCGGCAAGTTCATCGGCCCCGCCGGCCTCGCGCTGATCGCCGGCGCCTCGAACTACGTCAAGCCGGCCGCGACGCTGAACGCGATGGTGCCGGGCTTCAACTATTTTGCGGCGTGGTTTGTGCTCGGCGCCATTGCCTTCCTGTTCATCGGCATCGAGACGCGCGGCCGCTCGATCGAGGAACTCGACGCCCACCTCACCCGAGCGGGTCGGACCGTCGCCGCGCCGGTCGCCGTCAGGGCACCGTAACGCGCAGCGGCGCCGCGTTCGGGCGGCGCGGTGATGACGCGATGCGCGAAGACGTGCACAATGCCGCATCGCGATCTTTCCGGGGTCTTCGCCGTGTCCGACCTCCAATACCGGGTCGAATTGACGCCTCCCGACATCGAGCCCCATCGGGCGGGCAACACCGGCATCGAATACGTCACGAGTTTCGCCGCCGCCGCGCCGGGTCCGCACGTGCTGGTCATGGGGCTGACCCACGGCAACGAGATCTGCGGCGCGATCGCGCTCGACCGGCTGTTGCGCGCCGGCG
>DATJUL010000409.1:0-5090 GCA_035502295.1 Allostellaceae bacterium
CGACATCCCGGCATGGGTCGCAAAGGCGCGGCACGAACTGGTCGGCGTGAACCAGGAAGGCGACCATTGGGCGATCGTCGTGCGCAAGGCGCGCTGAGCGGCAGCACCGGCGGTCGCAACCGGTTGAGAGGACGGATGGGATGGCCAAAAGGATTCTGATCGTCGGCGGCGGGCTCGCCGGCACGATTGTCGCCAACGGCCTCGGCCGCCAGCTCCGCGACGAACTGGGCGCCGGCGGCGTCACGATCACGATGCTCGGCGCCGAGCCGACGCACCTGTACCAGCCAGGCCTGCTCTACGTGCCGTTCGGCCGCATGCGCGAAAGCGAGCTGGTGCGCGAGCAGAAGAGCGTGCTCGACCGCCGCGTCACGTTTCACGTCGATCCGGCGACCCATGTCGATGTCGACACGAAGGCCGTAACGACCGCCTCGGGCAAAACCTATGGCTACGATTTCCTCGTGCTTGCGACCGGCTCGCGCATCCGCCCGGACACGGTTCCCGGCATGGCAGAGGGGGCGCATTGGTTTTACGATCTTGCCGGTGCGCGCAAACTGCGCGACGCGCTCTTGCAGTTCCACGGCGGGCGGATCGTCATCAACACCAACGCGCCGCACAAATGCCCGGTCGCGCCGCTCGAAATCACCTTCATGCTGCGCGACCATCTCGCCGCGCGCGGCCTCTTGGAGAAGAGCCAGATCACCTACACCTATCCGATCGGCCGGCTGCATGCGCTGGAGCCGGTGGCGAACTGGGCGGTGCCGGAATTCGAGCGCTGCGGCATCAAGTCCGAAACCTTTTTCAACACCAAATCGGTCGATCCGCAGAGAAAAACCATCACCTCGGAGGAAGACACGACGCTCGAATACGATCTGTTGATCACGATCCCGCCGCACAGCGGCCAGCAGGTCATCACCGATTCCGGCCTCGGCAACGGCGGCTGGGTCCCGACCGAGCGCACCACGCTGTTGCGCGAGGGATCGAGCGATGTGTTCGTCGTCGGCGACACGACCAACCTGCCGATCTCGAAGGCCGGTTCGACGGCGCATTTCGAGGCCGACACGGTCATCGACAACATCGCCTCGCTGATCAAGGAAGACCGCTGGGCGCGCCACTACGACGGCAAGGTGTTCTGCTTTGTCGAGACCGGCATGAACAGCGGCACTTATGTCTGGTTCAATTACACGACGCCGCCTAATCCCGGTCCGCCGTCGCAGATGGTGCATTGGTTCAAGCTGGCCTACAACCGGCTCTACTGGCTGTCGGCGCGCGGGCTGCTGTAGGGGAGGGGGCGATGGACGACACGAGGCTCTCGAACCAGCCGCCGCCCGACGACTTGACCCGCCTGGCGCAGGCGGCGCAGGAGGCGCTGACCGACCGCATCGTCGATCGGCTGGCGACGACCGGAGCCAACGCGCTCGACCTCATCGACCGGTTCAACGACGACGATACCCGCACGGCATTGCATCGGACAATCGACCGGCTGACCGAACTCTACAAGGTTGGTGCGCTCGACACGCTGTTCGACATGGTCATGCTGCTGCATGCGGCGCGCAACGCGGCGACCGACAATATCGTCGAGCGGTTGTTCGCGCTGGTCGAGCAGCTGATCAACACCGTCGCGACCGAGGACATGGCGATGCTCGCCGGCAATTTGCGCGAGGCGCTCGCCGAGGCGGCCGAGGAGACAAAGGATTTGAAGCCGCGGGCCGGCATCCTGTCGGCGCGCGCGCTGATCACCAAACCCGAGACGCAGCAGGGCCTCGCCTTCCTGCTCGCCTTTGCCGAGAAGCTGCGACGCCGCACGGCGGGGTCGCCATCGGCCTGAGCGACGCGGCTTACGGCGCCGGAACGCTATCGACCGACCGGGGGAGCCTGCGCTAAAAGAGGCGCAGCGGCGAGCGCAGCCGTTTGAGCGGTCGTGGCGCTGGTCTGAGGACGTACCGATAAAGGGGAGGATCGCCAATGCTCGAGCTTTCCGACATCCAATCGTCGCCGGAAGAATTGGAGCATTACTACGCGCAATTAGAGGCGCAGCATGTGACGCCGGCGTGGATCGGCGGCGGCATCAGCATCGAGCCGCACGGCGATGCGGTGCCATACCTGTGGCGCTGGCAGGATCTGCGGCCGCAGGCGATGCGGGCGGCCGAACTGGTCGGCACCGCCCAGGCCGAACGCCGGGTTCTGCGCCTCAGCAACCCCAACCTGTCCGGGATCGCCAGCCAAACGCTCGTCGCCAACATCCAGATCGTCATGCCGGGCGAGATTGCCCGGGCTCATCGCCATTCCGCGGCGGCCCTGCGCCTGATCATCGAGGGCAAGGGCGGCTACACCGTCGTCAACGGCGAGCGCGTGCCGATGTACCCCGGCGACCTCGTGCTGACGCCGAATTGGTCCTGGCACGACCACGCCAACGACACCGATGCGCCGATGATCTGGCTGGACGGTCTCGATACCCCGCTGGTACGCCTGCTCGAAGCCGGGTTCTATGAAGAGCATCGCCAGGAGCGGCAAGAGCTTGGCGCGTCCGTCAACACCTCGCAGTGGCACTACCCGATGGTGGAAATGCGCGCCGCCCTGGAGCGGCTGGCCGCCGCCGATGCCGGCAAGGAGATCATCGTCGAATACCGCAACCGGGTGACCGGCGGACCGGTCATGCCGACGATCGCCTGCCACATGCAGCTGCTGCGCCCCGGCGAACAGACGCGGGCGCGCCGCCGCGTCTGCCGCACGAATTATCACGTGGTCGAGGGCGCCGGCTGTTCGTTGGTCGGCGAAGAGCGGCTCGACTGGGGCGACAAGGACGTATTCACGGTGCCGACCTGGACCTTTTGCGAGCACGTCAACAGCGGCGACCGCCCGGCCTTCCTGTTCAGCTTCAGCGACGCGCCGGTGATGCAGGCCCTGAGCCTCTACCGGGAGGAGACCAGCACCCAGCGCGGTATCGAGCGCTAGGGCGCGTCTTCCTCCTTGCCGTCCATCCCGGCGACGGTTGCTTCAACTGGCCGACCGCGGCGCCGGAACGGGGCGCTCGGACGCTCGCGCAAGGTCTGGAATGTCACGTAGAGCATCGGGATCACGAACAACCCGACCGCGCTGGCCGCGATCATGCCGGCAAACACCGGCGTCCCGACATCGTGGCGGCTGATCTCGGCGGCGCCCTGCGCAATCACCAACGGGTAGACGCCGAGGATGAACGCGAACGAGGTCATCGCCACGGCGCGAAACCGCAGGCGCGCGCCGAGCACCGCGGCCTCGCGGATATCCTTGCCCTGCTCGCGCTGGTTCTTGGCGAACTCGACGATCAGGATGCCGTTTTTCGCCGACATCGCGATCAGCACGACGAGCCCGATCTCGGCGTAGAGGTCGAGCGACAGGTGCCAGATCAGGATGCCGAGAACCGCGCCCAAAACGCCGATCGGAACCGACAGCAATACCGGGATCGGGATCATCCAGCTCTCGTAGAGGCCGACCAGGAACAGGAACGCAAACAGCACAGCAAGACCGAGGATCGCCCCGGTCTGCCCCGACGCGGCGACTTCCTGATACGCTGTGCCGGTCCACTCATACCCGTAGCCGGCCGGCAATGCCGCGGCCGAGACCTGCGCCATCGCCAAAAGCGCGGTTCCCGACGATGTTCCGGGTGACGGGCCGCCCTGGATCGGGATCGCGCGGTAATTGTTGTAGCGGGTGATGACCTGCGGCCCGACGACGATGCGCGCGTCGGCGATCGAGCGCAGGGGCACGTCGCTGCCGTACTTGTTCCTGACGTAAATCTGCCAAAGTGACGAAACGTCTCTGCGGTCGGCCTTCTCGCCCTCGATGTTGACCTGCCAGACACGCCCGAACAGATTGAAGTTGTTGATATAAATTCCGCCTAACGTGGCCTGCAAAGCGCCAAACACGTCATTCATGTTGAGACCGAGCGCCTGCGCCTTTTCACGGTCGATGTTGAGGTAGATCGACGGATTGCTGGCGGTGTAGGTCGAGAACACGCGGGCCAGCCGAGGGTCACGGTTGGCATCGGCGACGAGCCCCTGCATGACGCTGTTCATCGCGGCCGGTTCTTGCCCTTCCAGCCCTTCGAGCTCGTACTCGAACCCGCCGGTCGTCGACAGCCCGATGATCGGCGGCAGGTTGAAGGCGATGACGTTGGCGCTGCGCACCTGCCGGCCTTCGGCGAAGACGCGCGCGATCAGCGCCTGCGCGGAGTTCGCGGCGCCGACGCGGTCGGCGAACGGCTTCAGCAGCGGAACGATGAAGCCGGCATTCGGCTCGTTGACCCCGTCGATAATCGAAAAACCATTGATCGAGAATACCTTGTCCACCTGCGGCATGTGCCGCAGCAGCCTGGTGATGCGGCTGACCACCGCTCGGGTGCGGTAGACCGAGGCGCCGTCCGGCAATTGCACGACGACAAAAAAGGCGCCCTGGTCTTCCTCCGGCAGAAAACCGGCCGGCGTGCGCAGCGACACAAAATATGCGGCGGCCGCGCTCGCCACGATCATCACGACACCCAGAATTGCAACCCGCACGAGGCGGCGCACGACCGCGGCATAGCCGTCGCGCACATTATCGATGCGTTGCAGTATCCAACCCATCGGGCCGCGCCTGGAACCCCGGTGGCGCAGGAAAACCGCGCACAGCGCCGGCGACAAGGTCAGCGCGTTGAGCGCCGAAATCAGCATCGCGACGCTGATCGTCACGGCGAATTGCCGGAACAAGGTGCCGGACACGCCCGGGATGAACGCGACCGGCACGAACACGGAAAGGAGGACCAGCGTGATCGCGATGATCGGCCCGGTGATCTCGGCCATCGCCTTCTTTGTCGCGGCGGCGGGCGAGAGACCCGGCTCTTCCTCCATGACGCGCTCGACGTTTTCAACGACGACGATCGCGTCGTCGACCAGGATGCCGATCGCCAGCACCATCGCGAGCAGCGACACCGTGTTGGCCGAATACCCGATGACCAGCAGCACCGCGAAACTGCCGATCAGGCTGACCGGCACCGCGATCGCCGGGATCAGCGTTGCGCGCAGGCTGCCGAGAAAGATAAAGACAACCGTGACGACGAGCGCAAAGGCGATCGCCAA
>DATJUL010000410.1:0-2451 GCA_035502295.1 Allostellaceae bacterium
GGAGATGCCTTCGGCGGCGGCGCGCAGTGTCGCCGCGGTGTTGCCGCCGGACAGGGTCAGGAGCTGGTCGGCGCGCAGATGAAACCCGTAGGTCTTCTCAAAGGCCGGCAGCGCGGCTGGGCTTTCGACGAATTCGGCCGACGCGGCTAGCTTGAAATGATGCCCGGCGGCGAGATAGGCGGGCAGCGCATCGAGGCATTTCTTGGCCGGAAAGCCGGGCAGGTCGCGGCGGATCGCGATGACCCAAGTGTTGTCGGCCGGCGCCGGCGTGAGCCAGACGAGATCGTTGCGGGCGCGGTCGAGCAGCGCGACTTCAGCATAGCCGGCCTTGGCGTTCTTCCACACCGGATCGCTCTCGCGATGAAAGAAGATCGCGCCGTTGCCGGTGTATTCGGGATAGATATCGATCTGGCCGGCGAGCAGCGCCGCCCGCACGATATCGGTCGGTCCGAGACCGATCCGGCGCTCGACCTTGAGGCGGCGCGCCGCCAGCGCGTCGGCGATCATGTTGCCGAGCAGCGCGCCTTCGGTGTCGATCTTCGAGCCGACGACGATCGCCGGCGCAGCCCGCGCGCTGCGCGCCGCACCCGGCCCGACCAGCGCCACGACGAGCCCCGCAGCGACGAACCGCCGCATCGACCGGCCGGCATGACGGCTGCGCCCGCGCATGGCCCGGCATGATACCGGAACCGCTCGACCCCCGGTCGCCCTAAAATTGCCGCCGCAGCAGCGCGAGAACGCGTTCGAGCTGGTCGAGGCTGGCGTAGTGCAGGGTCAGGCTGCCGCCTCGGCGCCTCGGCGCGAGGCAGACGCGCAGGCCGAGCGAGGCGGCGAGCTCGCGTTCGAGGGCGAGCGTGTCGGCGTCGCGCGTGGCGCGTGGCGCCGTTGCCGGGGCGCCGGCGCGGCGGCGCACCAGTGCCTCAGTCGCGCGCACATTGAGGCCACGCCGCACGATTTCGGCCGCCAGCGCCGCCGGATCGGGGGCGCCGAGGAGGGCGCGCGCATGGCCGGCCGACAGGCTGCCGTCGTCGAGGCATTGCTGCACCGGCCCCGGCAATGACAAGAGGCGCATCGTGTTGGCGATGTGGCTGCGGCTTTTGCCGACCGCCTCGGCGAGGCTCGCCTGGCTGCGGCCGAAATCGCGCGCGAGGCGACGGTAGGCTTCCGCCTCCTCCAGCGGCGACAAATCCTCGCGCTGCAGATTCTCGACGAGCGCGATCTCGATGACCTCGCCGTCGCCGAATGGGCGGACAATGACCGGCACCGCATGCAGCCCGACGCGCTGGGCCGCGCGCCAGCGGCGCTCGCCGGCCACCAGCTCGAAACCTGCCTCGGGCCCCGATCCGGGGTCGGAAGCGGTATCGACGAGCGGCCGCACCAGGAGCGGCTGCACGATGCCTTTCTCGCGGATCGATTGGGCGAGGCCGTCGAGTTCGGCGTCGGCAAAGCGGCGGCGCGGCTGAAACGGCGACGGTCGGATCGTCTCGATCGGCACATGGCGCACGCCGTTCGACCGATCATCGCTGCCAATGCCGACGCCGCTCTCGCCGAACAGCGCAGCGAGGCCGCGCCCCAAGGGCTGGCGCCGTGCCGTCCGCACGCTTGCGCCGCTGGCGCTCATGCGCCGAGCCTCGCGGCCAAGGCGTCGGCACCGCCGCCGCCGCTGCGCCCGGCCCGCCGCAGAATCTCGGCGGCGAGCTCGACATAGGCGATGGAGCCGGCGCAGCGGTCGTCGTAGACCAGCACCGGCATCCCATGCGATGGCGCCTCGGAGATGCGCACGTTGCGCGGGATCATCGTGTCGTAGACCTTGTCGCCGAAATGGCCGCGCACGTCGGCGGCGACGAGATCGCAGAGGTTGTTGCGGCGGTCGTACATGGTCAGCAGCACGCCGTGCAGTTCGAGGCGCGGGTTGAGCGCCCGCTGCACGCGCTCGATCGTCGCGGTCAGTTGCGCCAGGCCTTCGAGCGCATAGAACTCGCACTGCAACGGCACGAGCACTCGGTCGGCCGCGACGAGGGCGTTGACCGTCAACAGGTTCAAGGACGGCGGGCAATCGATCAGCACCTCGTCCCAGTCGCCGAGATGCGCCCGGATCGCTTGTTGCAGCAGGAATTCGCGGCGCGGCCGCGGCCCGACCTCCAGTTCGGCGCCGGCGAGATCGGCCGAAGCCGGCACCAGCGAGAGGTGCGGCACCGATGTCGCGATGACCGCCTGTTCCAGTTCGGCGTCGCCGAGCAGCAGCTCGTAGCTGGTGATGGCGCGGCCGGCGCGCGCGATGCCGAGCCCGGTGCTGGCGTTGCCCTGCGGGTCGAGATCGATGACCAGAACGCGATGGCCGCCGGTCGTCGCCAGCGCGGTCGCGAGGTTGACCGCCGTCGTCGTCTTGCCGACGCCGCCTTTCTGATTGGCAACGGCGACGATGCCGGCGCGCCGCGCCACCGGCAGGCG
>DATJUL010000411.1:0-4688 GCA_035502295.1 Allostellaceae bacterium
CCTGCTGCGCCAGGCCCCCGAACGAACCCGAGACGGCCTGTGGAACCGCATCGGCGAACTGCTCGACCGCTTCACCGCAGACGAATGCGCCAACTACTTCAAAGCCGCCGGGTATGCCCACTCATTCTGAAAATGCTCTAGTAGGAGGCTAATTACCATCGCGGCGAGTGCGTTCACGGTCGTGGCAATTCGCATTTTCCACCTCGCAACGAAAGCTCCCCTGCGCGCGCAAATTTCGCGCCACAATTAAAAAGGCTAAATTTCAACCTCTTATGTTCACTTCATCTTAATTATGTAAGCTATCCCGACTCTCGGCAGGGTATGGTGCGGAGTTATCTAGATATCACCGACCAGGTGTGCCGGCTGGCCTTTCCCCTCTGTGCAACAGGCGATAAGCGGCCGCTTCGTTACACGTGTAACGGGGGGTCCACCCTACTCATCGGCACGGCCGCGCCAGTCGCCCGCCGTCCGGCCCACCTGCGCAGGGAGGGGCAGCGACGCGAGGGCTTACATGGGAGCCGGACTATCAAACGGCCGCTGGCGGCTGTTCTTCCGCCATCGACAGCCGCATCCCGGCACAACAATGCCGTTCAGCAGGGGCCTCCGCCGCGATCAACTCCACCCCGTCCCCAGCTGAGTAGTCGATTCTTATTCGAGATCCGAACCTTGTGAAATCGCTAAGGCTTCTGAATTTTGCAAGCCCGCGGATCGGAGTCCAATTGGATATGCAATTCCCGGCCAATTGACCCAAAGAGAGACGATTCGGCTTCGGAGAGCTCTGCCGGTCGGTTCGGTGCGCCGGCTCTATCGCGAGATGGGCCGCCCAAAGGGGACGAGTAATTAGAAGTGCCGCGACCCAGATTTTATGCGAGCGGCAAGGCGCCCTCAGCTATTCCACGGTGACGCTTTTGGCGAGGTTTCGGGGCTGGTCGACGTCGGTGCCTTTGATGACGGCGGTGTGGTAGGCGAGGAGCTGGATCGGGATCGCGTAGAGCAGCGGCGCGACAAAGGCGGCGCAATGCGGGATGGCGATGCCAAAGGCGGCGCGGCCGTCGAGCCGGGCGATGCCGGCGGCGTCGGAGATCATCACCACCCGACCGCCGCGCGCCATCGCCTCCTCGACATTGGAGAGGGTCTTTTCAAAGAGGTCGTCGGGCGGCGCCAGCACGATGATCGGCACCTTGTCGTCGATCAGCGCGATGGGCCCATGCTTCATCTCGCCCGCCGCGTAACCCTCGGCGTGGATGTAGCTGATCTCCTTGAGCTTGAGCGCGCCTTCAAGCGCCAGCGGATAGGCGCTGCCGCGGCCGAGATAGAGCACGTCGCGCGTCTGGGCGATCTCCCGGGCGATCTCCTTGATGCGCTCGTCATGGTTGAGCACTTCGGCGGCACGCGACGGGATCTCGGCGAGCTGCTGGGCGAGCGCGGCTTCCCGCGCCTCGTCGATCGTGCCGCGCGCCCGCGCCAGCGCGACGGTCAGCGCCGCCAGCACGGCAAGCTGCGTGGTGAAGGCCTTGGTCGAGGCGACACCGATCTCCGGCCCGGCCAGGGTCGGCAGCACGATATCGGCTTCGCGCGCGATCGAGCTTTCCGGCTGGTTGACGACGGCGATGATCTTCTGGCCGCATTGCCGGCAATATCTGAGGGCCGCCAGCGTGTCGGCGGTTTCACCCGATTGCGAGATGACGATCGCCACGCCGCCCTGGGGCATGTCGGGCGCGCGGTAGCGGAACTCGGAGGCGATATCGACCTCGACCGGCAGACGCGCGATGCGCTCGAACCAGTATTTCGCGGTCAGCCCGGCATTGTACGAGGTGCCGCACGCGATGATCGTCGCCTTGGGGATGTCGCCCAGCGCGAAGGGCATTTCGGGCAGGTGCACGGTGCCGGTCGTCGGGTGGATGAGCGCGTGCAGCGTGTCGCCGATCACCGCCGGCTGCTCGAAGATCTCCTTTTGCATAAAGTGCTGGAAATTGCCCTTGCCGATCAGGGCGCCCGAGACCGCGGTGTCGTAGACCCGGCGTTCGATGCTGTGGCCGTCGGCATCAAAGATCGCGACGCCACGCGAGCTGACGACGGCCCAGTCGCCGTCTTCGAGATAGGTGATCGAGCGGGTCAGCGGCGCCAGCGCCAGCGCGTCGGAGCCGATAAACATCTCGCCATCGCCATAACCGATCGCCAGCGGCGGACCGCGCCGCGCGCAGATCAGGAGGTCGTGCTCGCCGGCGAAGAGAAAGACGAGGGCAAAGGCGCCTTCGAGCCGGGGCAGCGTCTTTGCCACCGCCTGGACCGGGGTCATCCCCTCGCTGAGGTAGCGGGTCGCCATGATGGCGGCGGCCTCGGTGTCGGTGTCGGTGCGGAACGCATAGCCGAGCCCGGTCAGTTCGGCGCGCAACGCCTGGTAATTCTCGATGATGCCGTTATGGACGACGGCGACCTCGTCGGTGCTGATCGGGTGGGCGTTCTTCTCGATCGGCAGACCGTGCGTCGCCCAGCGCGTATGGGCGATGCCGATCGTGCCGGCGATCGGCTCGCGCTCGATGCGCTCGGCGAGGTTGACAAGCTTGCCCTCGGCGCGGCGCCGGTCGATATGGCCATTGACCAGTGTCGCGATCCCGGCCGAGTCATAGCCGCGATATTCGAGACGCTTCAGCCCCTCGACCAGCTCGCCGGCCACCGTATGCTTCGAGATGATTCCAACGATTCCACACATCAGAATTTGTTCCCGGTGAACCCCTCGCCGCTCGTCGCCCCCGCGAAAGCGGGGGTCCAGGGGCAAGCGACGGCGCAGCTGCCCTGGATTCCCGCTTTCGCGGGAAAGACGACGGAGAGGCGGAAGGAGCTGTTCATTTCTTGCCTTTGAGACGGGCACGCAGCTCGGCAGCCCGGCCCGGCTTGTCGACCTGACGGGCGCGGGCGATGCTGAGGGCGTCGGCGGGGACATCGGCGGTGATGACGCTGCCAGTCGCGACATAGGCGCCATCGCCGATCGTTACCGGCGCGACGAGCGCGCTGTCCGAGCCGATAAACGCGCCCTTGCCGATGATCGTGCGGTGCTTGTTAAAGCCGTCGTAATTGCAGGTGATCGTACCGGCGCCGATATTGGTTTCGGCGCCGATATCGCTGTCGCCAAGATAGGAGAGGTGGTTGGCCTTGGCGCCGGCGCCGAGCCGGGTCGCCTTGACCTCGACAAAATTGCCGACATGGACATCGCGTTCGAGCACCGCGCCGGGACGCAGCCGGGCGTAGGGGCCGACGATCGCGCGTTCGTCGATCGTCGCGCCGTCGAGATGCGAGAAGGCGCGGATGCGGACATTGTCGGCGATGCTGACACCGGGGCCAAAGACGACATTCGGCTCGACAACGACATCGCGACCGAGCCGCGTATCGGCGGAGAAGAACACGGTCCCCGGCGCGATCAAAGTGGCACCGTCCGCCATCGCGCGCTGCCGTAAGCGGTCCTGCATCAGCCCTTCGGCCTGGGCGAGCTCGGCGCGGGTGTTGACGCCGAGCACTTCCTCGGCCGGCAACTCGACATAGGTCGCCGCTAGATCGTGGCGGCGGGCGATGCCGACGATGTCGGTCAGGTAGAATTCGCGCTTGGCGTTGATGTTTTCGAGCCGGTCGACGAGATCGAACAGGTGCTTGGCGGCGACGGCCATGATCCCGCCATTGCACAGCGTGATCGCCGCTTCGTCGGGCCTTGCGTCCTTGGCCTCGACGATGCGCTCGACACCGCCATCGGCACCGAGCACGAGCCGGCCGTAGGGGCTGGGATCGGCCGGACGCATGCCGGCGACCGCGATCGCCGCGCCCGACGTGCGCCGCGCCGCGATAAGCCGGGCGATCGTCGCCGATTGCAGCAGCGGCGCGTCGCCAAACAGGATGATGACATCGCTCAAATTCGCGAGCGAGGGTTCGAGCACTGGACGGGCAGCTTTGACCGCGTCGCCGGTGCCGCGCGGCGGATGCTGGGTCGCGGTCTTCGCCGGCGCGACGGCCTTGGCGACGGCGTCCTGCCCTTGCCCGACCACGACGACGGTCTCTACCGGCGCGAGCGGTTCGAGCGCCGCCAGCACATGCGCGATCATCGGCCGCCCGGCAACCTCGTGCAGCACCTTGGGCAGAGCGGATTTCATCCGCGTGCCCTCGCCGGCGGCGAGGACGATCGCGGCACAACCAGGGAGGCTCGCAGATAGGCTCGACAGGGTCATCACGGCGGCTCGTTATTTCCTTGACGCGAGCGTTGCGGAAAATTTGCACGCACTCCGCCCTCTGCCAAAACACAGATTGTTGCGGAATGTGACGCCGTCGGGGCTAAATAAGCGGAGATGACCAAATTCCTCCTGTTGTTCGACCTCGACGGCACGCTGGTCGACTCCCTGCCAGATTTAACCAATGCGCTTAACGAAGTCTTGCGGGAGCGGGGCTACGCCCCGCTGGCGCCGGCCGAGGTCAAGCCGATGATCGGCGACGGCATGCCGATGCTGCTGCAACGCGGGTTCGCCGCGCGCGGCGCCGACGCCGCCGAGGCGAAGGCCGCGGAGCCGCGATTTGTCGAGATTTATGAGGGAAGCGCGACCAATCTCAGCCGCCCCTACCCCGGCGTGCCGGAAACACTCGCGGCGCTGCGCAAGGCCGGATACGCCACCGCTGTCGCCACCAACAAGCCGCAACACGCCACCGCC
>DATJUL010000412.1:0-6546 GCA_035502295.1 Allostellaceae bacterium
TGGCGAACGGGCTGTGGGCCAACGGCTGCTCACTGCAGGCGGCGCTGTGCGGCGACAAGGTTGCGCCGCAACCGCCGCGCGAAGAGACGCCGAACGCGCTGCGCGTGCATTACCGTTGCCGCGACGGCCGCTGGCTGTTGTTGTCGATCGCGTCGGACGAATGGCGCTGGGACAGGCTCAAGGCCTGCCTCGCCGACCCGGCATTGGACGACCCGCGCTTTGCCACTGTCGCGGGCCGCGAGCAGCATGCGCGCAGCCTCGTCGCCGAGCTCGACCGCATCTTTGCGACGCGGGACCTCGCCGAATGGCGGCAGATGCTCGACGAATCCGGCCTCATCTTCGGCATCGTAGCCGAGACACCCGACCTCGCGACCGACGAGCAGGCGCTCGCGGCCGGGCATCTCGTGCCGTTCGAGGATGCCGATTTCATGACCGTCAACAGCCCGATCGAGATCCGCGGCCAGGAGAAGGTGCGGCCGCGCCTCGCACCGGCGGTCGGCGCCGACAGCGACCAAGTGCTCGCCGATCTCGGCTACGCACCGGCCGACATCGCCGCACTGCGCGAGGGTGGCATCCTCGGCTGACCGACACGAAACGTCCGGATTGCTTCCTCGCTGCGCGCCTCGCAATGACCGACCATCTGGCGTCATTGCGAGCGCAGCGAAGCAATCCCCCGCAGACCGGCTACAGCCGCTGGAAACGGGCGCGGGCGCCCCGCTCGATCGCCGCGGCGGTCAGCCGGTCTATCGTCAGGCGGTGGCGGATCAATTCGAGGACGCGCAATTCTTCCTGGCTCGCCGCGCCGTCGGCGGCGACGAGATCGCAGGCAATCGCATAGGCGGTCTCGCGCAGCTGGGCCGGCAGTGCCGCGCGTATCGCGTCGAGCGTCGCGTCGATCCCGTCCGCCGCGGCCAGCGATTTGGTGCAGCCGTCGAGCAGCCGCGGCAGCCGCTCCTGGTCAAAGCCGCGGAACACCGGCAGATGGCCGATGATGTCGCCGATGATCTGCAATTCGCCGTCCGACAGGTCGGCCTCGGCGGCGGAGACCAGGACCATCGTGTAGATCAACGCGCCGTGCGGATCGAGCGTCGCCGATGCTCTGTCGTGCGCCATTGCCGGTCCGTCCTCCGCTTATTGCGCTGCACAAAAGACAACCGCGGCGTTCGTGTCAAGCGGGGTTGCCGAGAAACCGCGCGGTCTCCGCGACGGCGGCGACGAGCGGCAGGCGGCGCACCGGCACGCCCTGGGGAAAGGCCGACAGGAGCCGGGTCGGCAGCGCCCGGTCGAGGATCGCGAAGATGCCCTTGTCGTCGGCGCGGCGCACGAGGCGGCCATAGGCCTGCCGCAGCCGCAGTCGGGTCACCCGGTCGTCGTATGGCGCGCCGCCGAACACCGGCCTGCGCGCGCGGTGCAGGATGTCGGGGCGCGGCCACGGCACCCGATCAAACACGATAAGGCGCAGCGAGCGGCCCGGCACATCGATGCCGTCGCGCACCGCATCGGTGCCGAGCAAGCAGGAATTTTCCTCGGCGCGGAAGATATCGACCAGGGTTGCGGTCGCCATCGCATCGACATGCTGCGCCAGCAAGAGGAGGCCCTGCGCCTCCAGGGGCGCGGCGATCCGTTGATGCACCGCCTTCAATCGCGCGATCGCGGTAAAGAGGCCGAGCGCGCCGCCCCGCGCGGCTGTCATCAGCGCCGCAAAGCCGGCGGCGCTCTGGCCCGGATCGTCGCGCGGGATGTCGGTGATGATGAAGACGCGCGTCTGTGCCCGATAATCGAACGGCGAAAGGATGCGCGCGGCCCGCGGGCGTTCGGACAGATGACGCAGGCCGGTTGCGGCCTCCGCGGCCGCCCACGCGAGCTCCGGCTCCGGTTCGCCGTCGGTCAGCGTCGCAGAGGTCACGACAATGCCGTGCGCCGGCTTGGCGACAACCTCGGCGAACGGGATGCCGGGATCGACCCAGCTGCGGTTGACCGCGACATCGCTGTCGGCGCCATCAATGCGGTCGAGCGCCAGCCATTCGACGGTTTCGGATCGCGGCTCCCGGCCGAGGTCGCGCAGCACCGCGCTCCAGCCGGCGAGCTGCTGGTCGGCGCGCCGTTCGAGGCCGCGCACCGCCGCATCGAGGCGCAGCCGCATGGCCGGCTCAGGCGGGTTTTCCGCGTCTTCGAGCGGGCGGCGCAGCAGCGTGGCGAGGCGGCGCAGGGCTTCGGCGAGCCGGTCGAGGCCGGCGGCAAGCCGCGCCGCGGCATCGACGAGGCCGTCGATCGGCGGCCGCGCCTCGGCTTCGATGCCGTAGCCCTGGTCGCCGCCGGCCGCCCGCGCCAGCACCTGGCGGCGCACCAGCGCCAGAAAATTCTCGAAGCTCGTCGCGCCGCGCCCGTCGGCGATGCGCTGGTGCCAGCCGTCGGCGGGCAGGATGCGCGCGGCGACGAGCGCCTCGATCAGCGCCGGGCCGGCGTCTTCGTCGGCGTCGACGAGGTCGCCGATGCGGCGCTGCAACCCGCGGGCGCGCGAGCGGCCGGCCTCGGCACCCAAGAGCCAGCGGCGCAGCTCGCGTCCCTCCTGCCCCGACAGCCGCACCGAAAACGCCGCGTCGGCCGCTTCCAAGAGATGATGGCCCTCGTCGAACACATAGCGGGTCGGCACCGTCGCGTCGTCGAGGCCGCCGAGCGCGGCCTGCGCCATGACCAGCGCGTGGTTGGCGACGACAAGCCGGGCGTGGCGCGCGGCGCGCACGTTCTTTTCGACAAAGCAGCGGCGGAAATGCGGACAGGCGGAATGGATGCATTCGCCGCGCCGGTCGGCCAGAGAACCCACCCGTCCGCGGCCGATCAACTCGCCGAGCCAGCCCGGGAAATCGCCGCCGACGAGATCACCCGAGGCGGTCGCGGCGATCCAGCGGGCGATCAGCACAAGCGGCGCGACCGACGGCGTCGCCCGGGTCGCGGCCGCCCGCGCCGCGTCCTCGTAATTCAGCAGGCAGAGAAAATTTTCGCGCCCCTTGCGGATCACGACGCGCCGCCGTTTCTGCACCGGATCGGGGTAGAGGCGGTCGAGCTCCTGCGCAATCTGCGTTTGCAGATTGCGGGTATAGGTCGAAATCCACACCGTGCCCTGGTTCTTCTCGGCCCACAGGCTCGCCGGCGCGACATAGCCGAGGGTCTTGCCGACTCCCGTGCCGGCTTCGGCGAGCACCGCCTGCGGCGCATCGGGGCGCTGGCGGGGCGCAAAGGCGGCGGCGACGCCATCGGCGTAATCGGCCTGTTGCGGCCGCGCCTCGGCGCCCTCGCCGAGCAATGCCGCGAGCCGGCGGCGCGCCTCCTCGCCCGAAACCGGCGCATTGCCGGCGGGCGGCGGCGGCGCGCGCTCCTGCCACTCGGCAAGATGCTGCCAGACCCGCAAGCCCGCCGCCCGGCGCACCGCGCCGGGTTCAGCCGGCGGCAATGCCGCCAGCACCGCCGGGGCCCACAGCCAACCACCCCGATCGGCCGCTTCCGCCAGCGCGCGCGCGTCGAGCGAAGCGTCGGCCGGCAATTCCTGCAACAAGGCGCGGGCGGCCGTCGCGAGCGCGACGGCCGCTTCCGCCATCGTCGCCGGCGGCGCCAGGCCGAGCGCGGCGGCCAGCCCGCGCGGCGTCGGGACGCAAAACCGCGCCGGCCGCACAAAGGCGAACAATTCGAGGAGATCGAGCGCCGCGAACCCGGCCGTATCGAGGCGCCGCGCGACCGCCCGCCTATGGCACACCAGCGGCGCCTCGCGTTCGAGCCGCGCCCGCGCCTCGGCCGCCGACAGCGCCTCGACCTCGCCCTCCGGCGACAGCCAGACGACCTCGCGAAACCCGGCGACGAGCACTGGCGCGCGCGGCACCAGGACGCGATCGGACGATGGCGACGCTATCAACTTACGCCGTCATGCCCGCGAAAGCGGACATCCAGGAGATCGGGCGCGGTGCAATGGCTCTGGATTCCCGCTTGCGCGGGGATGACGGGATCAAGTTGCCGGCTTCGCCCGGCGCGGCCTTTCCGGTAAGCTCGTTGCATGAACCCGATGATCTACCACATGTGCCCCGAAGAGGCATGGCGGCAGGCGGCGGCGCGCGGCGAATACCGCGGCACCGACGACGACCAGCGCGACGGCTTCATCCATTTCTCGACCGCCGCGCAATTGCTGGAATCGGCGCGCCGGCACCGCGCCGGGCAGCCAGGCCTCGTCCTCGTCATGGTCGATCCGGCCCGGCTCGGCGATCGCCTCAAGTGGGAACAATCGCGCGGCGGCGAGCTCTTTCCGCATCTCTACGGCCCGCTCTACCCGGCCGAAGCGGCGCGAATCGACAAGCTGCCGCTCGGCCCCGACGGAAGCCACCGCTTCCCGCCGCTGCGCTGATTGATCCGGGAGCCGCAACTCGACAACGCGGCAGCCGCCGAAAAGCTGGTCCGGCAGCGAGGCTTCGCCAATTTCAGCGAAGAAAAAAGCAGTTAGGGGAGACCCTAACCGATTGATTTTCTTGGTTGCGGGGGCAGGATTTGAACCTGCGACCTTCAGGTTATGAGCCTGACGAGCTACCGGGCTGCTCCACCCCGCGTCCATTGATATATAAAGGAAATTTGGCCTGCTTTCCTGTGCCCGGAAACGGCCTGTGCCCAATACTGTGCCCAATGGCGAAAAATGCATGTTAAAACAACCGCTTAGATTATAGCTTAGTTCGCTGCCCTGGATTAGATCGCAATATCGAAGCAGTTTCAAGTACGTACGCTGTGCCCACATAGCGGACACAGCCGCAATCAAGAGCCTGACAGCCGAGGCTATCGAGCGCCTGATTGCTGAAGCCATTATCTCTCGATTGGCGGCGGGAGGCCAGTGGATATGCGGGGGCATGCGGCTTGGCTCCCCCTGCCGGAGAAGGGCCGGACACTCGCTGCGGCCTGGCCATTGCCGAGCCGGTTGGGTCGACTTTTGCGCCGAATAGAAAGTTCGGAGTGGGCCTGCCGGCCCTTGGCGCGTGTCCCGTCTCATGCCCCCGCCTTCCTGAGATCGTCTTGGTCAAACGCTGAGGACATCCGGCCAATTTGGTTCGAGGTGAGGCCGGCGCGAGCTGCTTCTTCCCGCCAGTCGGTCACGGCGGCAGCGACCTCGCGGGCGACGGTCCGAGCCCGCTCATTGGTGAGCCTATAATAGGGGGCCGTCTCCATCGCGAGCTCGAATGAGGCGGTGGTGTCCTCCTCGTCGATTGCAAGGCTGAGCAGGCGCGCCTTGATGTCGGTAGGGACGGGGTTGAGATCGTAGGCGGGCGATAGGCGCCATCCGCCACTGCGGTCATACAGAAAGCCGTGGTTGCGCAGGTGATCGTCGGTGTTCGAGATCAAAATGTTGAACAGGACACGGCGCCAAAGCGCCGCGAGATCCTCCGTCGGCGCCGCGCCGCATTGGCTTAGCGCGTCGGCAATTTCGAGATAACTGTGCGCCTCGTTGTCGCTGGCGCCGATCATGCTCATGGCCGAGAGAAAGGGCACCCGCCGCGATCCGGCGCGATCGAAGCGGCGGAGAATGAGCACGGCTTTGTCGGCGACTGGTTCGATGCGCGCGTCCGGGACGGGGATTCCTGCTCTCGCCGCCAGGCGGAGGCTGACCGCCTCCCAGAGCACGATCGGGAAATCGTCTTCCTTGTGAGGGAACTTGGCGATGGCGAGCGTCCCGTCGCGGTCACGGATGGACGCTTTCGGCCGCGCGCCGCCAAGCGACGAGCCGGGCGCGAGAAGCAGGCGAAGATCATCATCATTGCCATCGTCATCGTCGGCGAGGCGCTCCGTCGCGGAGAGAAGCCGCGGTAGTTCGATCAGAGGCGGCACTCGCATCGGCCCGCCCGAGGCGAGAAACGGCCCGCCGGCTTCCTCGGCGAAGCGGAGTGCGCCCATGCGGGTTTCGTCGTCGACGCCGAGCAGATAGTCGATCTCGAGGAGCGTATGGGGCGCGCGCCCTTCCCTCCTGGCCCGCTGGCGCTCGGCGCGGCGCATCAGGTTTCGGCCCCAGCGATCGGGCGCGGAATCCCCGAGCGCCCCGAAGAGTGCTTTGTTCGCGGGGGTGTGGTGGTCGCCTGCGCTCAGGGTAAGAGCGGGTTCAAGCGCAAATCGCTCGGGACTGCGAAGCCAGGTTTCGTCATAGGCAAAGGATGCCGTCTCGCGGCCGCGCCGTTCGCGCGCCCACAATCGGCCGACAAGGACCGGCTTTTCCTCGATATCGACGTAGACGAGCAGCGATCGGTCGGTCATGACGCGCCTGCGGAAGACGGCGCGCGCTTCTTGCGGATGCGCTGCGGCAATCGCTGATCGGCTAGATCGATCCCCAATTCGTCCGTGGAACTGTCCGCGAGATCGCGGAGACGGTCGATCATGCCGAGGACAAAAAGGACCGTGGCATAGAGGCCGAGCGAAACAGACGGGTCTCCTTGTTCGATTTTGTGAAGGGTTACGCGCGTGGTAAAAGCGCGTTCTGCCATGAGGTCGGTCGGAATGGACCGACGACGCCGTGCCGCGCGGATATCC